>DRHN01000126.1 GCA_011049595.1 Spirochaetota bacterium
ATCAGCAGTATATATACTTCCTGCATTGGTTGTATCGTCCTGCTGAAGCCCATCTATATACAACTTCATATTATAGTCCGAGTCTACTGTACCCACGATTTGGTACCAGGTGTCTTCAACCAGAGCACTATTGGAGTAAATGCTATGGTCCGCCCCTCCAGAATCCTTTTCTTGGAACTTAATTTTATCGCCGGATGTGGCAGCCGTTAGCTTCCATGAACTAAAGGGAGCATTTGTATGAACTCTACCGAAAATATACGGATTTTTGGCCGTGAAAGAAGGTAATGCATCGAATTTGGCCCACGCTGTGACCGTAAAAGGAACCTGGTCAAAATAGCTCTGAGCAGGAACATCTATGTGGTCATCATCCCCATCAAAATCCTGACTGGAGCCCACAACATCCGTCGTACCACCTGTACTCCGGGTCGGGGACTCGTTGGTTGTAACAGTGCCCCCGACGCCCTCATTCATGTAGCTGGTGCTGTCCTCATATTTTGATGAAGCCCCGTTTTCCTCTAAATGCCATACGCCGACATAGCCATTGGACCAGACCTCCTGTGGCTGCTCCTGGTTCGTTGCGGTGGGGTTTCCGTAGTATATGTAGATCTCCGTAGGTGAACCGGACTTGAAAACAGGTATGCGTACCCAGGCGGTAAGGTCATCAGTACCGTTATAACTCATTATTTCGTGGGGCAGCTTGGTTGTTCCGTCAGAATCTGTAAAGAGGATATCTTCCCCGAGGGACTGGGCAACGCCGAAAAGCTCATTAGCATTTGCAGGAAGGGTATCGGTGATCTTTATGAGGAAGGGAAAATCGGACAGGTTGCCTGTCAAGCCGTAGGAAGTGTTGCTGGGTATCGTTATCTTCTGCCTGCTGGTCCATGCAGCATCGTACCACCCTGCTACCTGTGCAGACGCAATACCCCCTGTCAAAAATATAAGCACCGCCAAAAACGATACCGTCAATAACCGAAAATGTTTACTGCTCATAAGATCTCCCCTTGTTAACGGCCGCTGTTACTGTTTTAACTGATACGGTCCGGGTGACGTTCGAAACCCATCCCGTCTCCAACCGGCCCCTGTATCAAATCAGTCCTCAGGCCGTTAATGTTTAAACCATGGTTTCAGTCAAAAACTGCAAATATAGCCATTTATTAAACTGGAAAAGGAGCTGAATACCTGTTACTTGGCATAGCTAAATTATAAACTATTTTCCAGCTCTTTTCCAAAATCTTGTTCTTATAAAATGCAACGACTAAAAGGCGAGGGGCACCCCGCCCCTGCCTTTTGTCTTTATTTTTTATAACTATTTTAACCCTGCTCATCAGCCCCACCTTCTTATTGCATTATTAAATTAGTTCTTGGTGATTTAAGTCGGGCAAGCCCGAAGTTGTCTCAAAGAACTAATTATGCAATATTACCGACTGATATTTTATATATTCCGATAACCTTTTTTACATTCAAACCTCCCTGTTTACGGCATGTCATCCAAGCCGTTGATCCAGCCTTTCATCTTACACTTTTTTAAAATAACAATTCTCATATTTTCTACACACTCCTCCAGCGGCAGATCATCTCCGCCGCTGGTCTCTGTTTATCCTACACTTTTTTCAAATGCCTTTTTCCATTCACTTTCTTTCATTCCTTTTATTCCCTATATGCTTACCTCCTTCACTACCGCAAACCATCTCCTACCTCACTCCTTCCACCTCATCTCACTTTTTATATTCCCTTATACTTTCTTACATACATTCCCAACAGCAGCCTTTTTAACTCGCTGCTTCACACACTCCATCCACTTTTTAAATGCCTTTTTCCTTTCACTTTTTCACATCTGCTTTTTTACATCCACTTTCTTTCATAACTCTATACACCTAATCACTCTTAACAAGCCTCTCATTATCCTTTTTTCCATTAACCTTCTCTGCACTCCTCTCCAACTCTATCTGTTTCTCCACCGTCCTCTTTAACTGCTTCGCCCTCAGGTTCCTCGGGTCAAGCTCAAGCACCTTCTCTATCACATCAAGCGATGTCTCATAGTTACCCGTGTTGTAATCCACAAGCGCATCCAGCATCAGCTTCTCTATCTCCTTCTCCCTCGCATCAGCAGCAGCATCCCCAAACCGAAACTCCACCGACACATTCATCATGTTCCTGAATACCATGCTCGGCGTGTACGATATGTTTATATTCAGATCTTTGCGCCTGTACCCTACTCCCAACCCTATCATCGGGTTCTCCTTGAACTGCACACCTGCCTGTATGAAAAATGTCTTCGCTATGTCAAACTCAGCCCCAACAGACCCGTAAATCGGCTCGTATAACGGATACGCAAACTCACCGCTCAGCATCAAATGCCTGAACAGCCTGTAGGATACTCCAGCATGCAGCTCCGTGGGCAGCTTGTCTATCGCTTCACTGTAACCAAAGTTCCTCAACGCCACCCCAAATGTCATGCTCGGCTCCGGCCCTACAAATGTCTTCAGTATATTAGTCCTCGCTATAAACCCCGCGTCCCCCGCGTACAGCAGGTAACTCTGCCCCGCGTATAGATCTTCAGGCACATAGTTGTACAGCACCTTCGCGTTCACTCCAAACGCTATGTCGTACTTCTTCAACTTGTACCCGAAGTTTACCATGGCAAGACTCTGCGAAAGATGATAGCTCTTGCCGTCAGTAGCGCCTGTAAAGTCATAGTACTCAAAGGGAAGATAAAAATAAGTAAGCCCGAGACCGATGAAGAACTGGTCACGTATACCGTAGGAAAGTCTCAATGCTTCGTAGTTTGTGTCAGCGATCCACTCCTGATGTATGAGAGAAGCCCTGAAAACCTTTCTTGGGTCACCGCCGGCAGGGTTGGAATCCATGTAATAAGCGTCATCAGCGACACCAACATAAGCGCCTCCGAGGCTGAGAGCCCTTGAACCGTAGATAAACTTTAGCATGGGGGGGCCGGCTTCGCCGGTGTAAGAAAAAGCTGAAGAAACGCTAAAGAGGGAAAAAAGTAAAAAAGTTATGAAAAACAGCACCAAAAAACGCTTCATTGAATCTCTCAGGCATTTGATTTAGCATCACATTTTTCATAACAATCATTTTCAACTTACAGTTACATAGTATAGCACATACATACTATTTATCATACTCTTTAGTACTATTTTTTCTAAATAAATAACAAAAAAGTAATAATAAAGTACTAATTATAATACTTTTTAGAGTAAATTTAATTACACTGACATATGATTCATTAGACCTGAACGAGGGGATTATTTAAACACGAAAGAAATGCAAGTTATATTATTTTACATGAAGGTGATATTTAGCTATTTAAGAATATTTATGAAATATTATAACCCAGGATAGTTTGACAAATTTTAAGACCTGTCATCAATTCTGTCCCAACGTTTGACTTTTGAAACTGGGATAGAACTTAACAATATGTTTTATGACCTGGATCAAACCCGTACCGTAGACAACCACCGCTTGATAAGGAAACTCGGTCGCATAGAAAAAAGAACAGCTGATAAAGTGCTAACGATACTTAAGGAGATATTTGCGCCGTGACTTGTTCAGATGCACACTGGCTGCTTTCGACCAGACCAGTTTTTAATTTATCCTGGCTTATAAAATCCTGTTTGTTCCATAATTAAATAGTTAACCAAATCGTATACTTTTTTACCTAATTCAAGGTAAATTCCCAATTTCCCCCTTTTGTCGACCGAATTTATTATTGACAAATACTCATACTATTGAGTAAATTGTAAAGACCGGGGTACCTGAGTTCAAAAGGTCTATTCATCGGATAATCATACAACGAATATCAGAACCAAGGCGTTTCATACAGGTTCTCTCGGGACCCAGGCAAACAGGAAAGACTACACTGGCTCACAAGGTTATGGAAGATCTGGAAATTCCATCCCACAATGTGTCTGCGGATGAGCCCGTATTGAAGGACCGCATCTGGATTGAGCAACAATGGGAAATCGCACGCCTCAGGGTAAAACCAAAAAAGAGCGCAGTATTCATCCTCGATGAAGTCCAAAAAATTGAGGGGTGACTCCAAACAGTGTAGAGATTGTGGGATGAGGACTAAGCTAACAATCTTCTCCTCCATGTGATACTTTTGGAATCATCACCTTTGCTGGTACAGCCGTAATCGAGAAGTAGATTTTGTCCTCTCACGGGGTAAAGAGTTAGCAGCCCTGGAAGTAAAAAGCGGGCGCAGAAAGACCACCCTGCCGGGCATTACCGCTTTTTCCAAAGAATTTCCGGTAACAAGAAAATTGTTGGTGGGAGCTCAAAGTATCGAAGTATCAGAATTTCTCCTCACCCCTCCGGCCCGATGGCTTCAGTAATGTTTTTCAGCTTCGCTCCGGACAGCAGCCTTCATATCTTTAAAACAAAATGATATTGAGCTTTTACACATTTATAGCCTCAAGGGTACAGAAAAATATTTTTATGAAGGGGACAAGAGTGGTATTCAAGCAAACCATGCCTAATGACATTTTCCAGAATTGTTCTTGGATGTCCTCCAAATATAATAGCAGAGATTATAACATTTGTATCTAAAACAACTTTGACCATTACCTATGAATATTTCCTTTTTAATTTGCGCTCTATCGTAATTTCATCTATAATATCAACTTCCGTAAATTTTTTCTTTTCAGCTTGATTTTCCCCAAAAACAAATATTTTTTTCCATATTCGTTTTCTTTCAATATAACTCCGTGCAGCTTCACGAATCAGTTCAGATCGAGTTCTTGATTCTTCTTTTGCAACCTGATCTATTTGTTCCAATAGATCTTTTTTGAAAGATATATTTACAGTATTTGATTTCATTTTGATCACCTCTTAAATATAAATTACATACAAACTTTGTATATTGTTAAAAATGGTTTTGTACCATTCACTTCTAATTAGTTCCTGGTGACAATGCCGGTTAAAACCGGCCACTTCTGGGAACCCGACGATATCGGCCTTGCCCGACTAAACCGTGCAAAACCCGGAATAATTACAAGATTACTTTTGAGCTAAATTTTTTACAAGCTCTTCGCTTACGTTCCAGAGTTTTTTCCCGTTCTCAGGGTCCGTTGCAATGGCAAGGGCCTTAGGGCCCGAATATTCCACAAAAGTTTTGAGACCCGTTCTCAGAAGCCTGCTTAAATATCTGTACCCTTCAGTCTGGTTAAAGGGATCTTTAGGAGAGGATCCATACCTGACACGGCCGCTCCTGCCGCCTTTAGAGTGTCGCAGAACTCATCCCAGGTTTTTCCGCTGACAATCCTGTTTGCGGACCTGCCCTCCTCTGTCAAACCGCGCACTCTGAGCAGTATGACGGATATTTTCTTATACAAACTCAGCATTTTTATCAGCAGATTGCGGATTTCAGGCCTCCTGAATAACATTATATTTGACTGTTAAATTGCGACCAATTAAAACCAAAAGAATAATTCACCCAATTTGCTTGTGTAAACTTTAAAAAGGCAGTACTTTCATCAAACAAAAAAGAAAATTATTGTAACCCTACGCTATCGGAATACCAACGGGTGTAATATACAAATGTTGATTAAAAGGGCAAAACCTGAAAAAAATTATATGATAACAAAACACTTTTAATATTGGAGATCTAATGCGGGTAATCAGGCTGGTTTTCATCCTGGCTTTATGCTGGTCTTTTATATCCTGCATAAATGGATATAACGTCGTTACCAGGGACCCTTCCACCGCGTCTCAGCCCGCACCTTCAATAAACGCGAACAGCGAGATCTCCATATTAATATGGAACATCGGCTACGCGGGCCTTGGCGCAAATACGGATTTCATTACAGACGGCGGTAAAAAGATAATCTCTTCCTCAAAAAAGCAGGTGAAAAAAAACTTGAAATCAATAAAAACATTTTTGCGGGGATATCCTGCTGAAATCATACTTATCCAGGAAATGGCGCTTCCATCGAACGTAAACCGGTTCGTGAATATATATGAAGAAATCACGAATATTTTTCCATCCTACTGGTCCAGTTATTCACCAAAAGTGGATATCGTTTTCGGGCCTGTAACCGTAAATGTCGGTGGGTCGATCCTGACCCGTTTCGAGCCGATTTCAGTTGAAAGGATGGAACTGCCCCTGGAAGAAAAAGGGGTTACCAGGGTAAAACAAAAACACCACCTGCTGATCGCACGTTTTTACATTTCCGGTCTGAGCAGTGAGCTGGTACTTGTCAATGTCCATTTATCCGCGTTTGACGAAAACGCCGCAATCCGTTACAAACAGCTAAAGGCATTAAATAAGTTTATCCGGAAAGAATACGATACAGGCAATTACGTCATCTGCGGGGGAGATTGGAACCTTGTTCTTGACGGTGCCATGTTCCCGTACACGACTGAAGAAAAATACCTGTTCTGGGTTTATAACCTTCCCCCATGGTTTCCCCCGGCGGGCTGGAAAAAAGCGGCAGACCCTTCCGCGCCTACCGTGAGGTCTCTCGAAAGACCATATATAAAAAATGAAAATTACACGACAATCATTGATGGATTTGTTATGTCTCCAAATGTCGAGTTGATCGGGGTAAAAACGATAAACAGAGAGTTTTCAAGCTCCGATCACAATCCGGTGCAGGTGAAAATAAAATTAACCCATCCGGAAAATAATATTCCAATAGACAGGTAAAGTATTATTTATTTCTACACCGGGATGCCAAGACGATCCTGATGAATACTCTTATATTAAAAAAAGCCCTGTGCCTCTACTCCTTTTGACACAGGCCTCTTTTTCCTGTCTATTTTACTTCTCTGTAAAACTTCCGCTATTACCTCGATTTAACCTCTAATTAGTTCTTGGTGCCACTCCGGGTCTCCCGGCTTAAAGTCGGGCAAGCTCGAAGTTGTCACCAAGAACTAATTATTGTTCGTCCTGTAGACCCTTAAGCTGCCAGCCGCTTTCCCACAGAGTATCCACAGATAATCCGTACCCTCAGATGCTATCGATATCCCGTTGTATATCCTCTGGTTGTTCGCCGCATCACCAAAACCGCTTGTCGACACCTGTTCAAAGTCTGCTTCCAACGCCGGATCGGTAACGCCGTCAACAGTACGCCAAAGCTGTACACCGTCTACAGCGTTATCGTACCCTACATATAACCTGTCGCCGTTTAGTACAAGCAGCGTGATAGATGCATTATCTGCATCACCCATATTTGTGATACCCGCCCCGTTGGACGCGACAAGCTCCCAGGGATTCGTCCCGTCGTATTTCCATAACTGGGGACCGCCTGACACGCCTGTTGTGTTTCGTATGGTAAAAAGTTTACCGTTAAACACAGCCATCGCGGGAAACGCCTTGTCCGCGGGGATGAGCTTGTTTGTTCCTTGCAACTCTTTAGAAAATCTATTGCTGCCCGAATTATCCCATTCAGCAACTGTTGCCGGAGTGTTGTCTACCCAGTCGGGACCGGTTCCAGGAAACGGCGCAGGGTCATTAGTTGTAGACCTGATTATACCGCCGTCTTGATCAGCAGCAGCAGCCCCGCCATTGGCGACATACAGTCTGTCATTTAATACTCCAAAGGAATCTATACCGACATCATTTCCTTTATTTAAAGGAGTACCGTTTTTGCCGATTCTCGGCATATCATCGGCATTAAGATTAAAAACATCCGTTTCTACAACCGGGATCTCAACAATGTTGACAATCTTCAGCATATAGGGCCGCTTCCCGCCGGTATCAGGAAACCCTATGTACAGATTGCCGTTAAACACAATCATTGAGGAAACTCCTTTGGTGGCCGGTCCAAGGAGATCGTTTGTACCATCCAGATCCACCGGTCTAAATTTCAGGGTGCTCCCGCTGTCGGTAGTATAATATATATAATTCAGATGCCCGCTGCTTTTTGACGGGCCGATAAAAAGGCACTCGGTTAAAGTTCCGTCAACTCTGACGGTGCCTCCCGTAATATAATCAATCCCGTCCTCGGTCCCGTTGAAAGTATCAGGACCGGGATCAAGAGAAGTCGTGTAATTGATCCCATCCGTAGTAAAGAGGAAGGTCACAAGCTCGGGGTCCGAGCCGTCAGGGTTGACTCTGAAAAACTTATCATCGGTACCCGAGGGGCCCATGTAGATCATTCCTTTATACTTTGTAAGCATGCTGAATTCATTGGTTCCCTCACCCATAGGGTCAACTATCACAACACCATCATTTAATTTTTTAGGGACTGTACCTTCTCCTGCAAAGTATGCCGTGTCATCTGGTGAAACTACCGGGTTGCCCATTCCATCCGTCACATTTGCCACCGTCAGGGTATAAAGACTTTCGGTAAATGTCCCGCTTATATCAAGCCGTACTTTAGATGTATCTGTCTGTCTCGCTGCTGTGGTAACCGTAACAGGGCTTCCGGTATTATCAATGATCGAGTAATTGGTCTCTTTCCCGGATGAACTAAGCTCAACTGGTTCGGAAAACTGCACCTCAACCGTATCGCTGTCAACAAGACCCGCGGAGATAATTCGAGGCGCTGTATTGTCGGTGGTGCCTGTTCCTATAAAAACCATGGATGTTGCCGCAACAGCGTTACCGGTAAGGTCTTCCACATTACTGATAACTATCGTGTAGATTGTTCCATCACCCTGCGAGTCCGTGGCAAGAGTAACTTTTTTATTATCGGCGGTATCCCTTGTCGCCGTTGCGACAGCAAGGGCACCGTTATCAATGGAATAATTAAGTGTTGATTCCGCTGTTGTTTGGTCGACTGCTTCTGAAAAATAGACAATCACCTCTGTATTGCTCCGTGAAGTTGCGCTTGCTGCATAAGGAAGAGAATCGATTGTAAAATTCCAAGTCGTAGTATCCGCAATTCCTGCAAAATCGTTTGCTGATGTATCTTCAAGCGCTCCCGATTCGATCAGGACATAGCATTCCATACCCCCGGCAAGATCATTTGCGGGATCAATGGTGATAGTGTCTGATCCAAAACCTGTCACCTGCCCCGAACCTGTAGATATGGCTTCTATAAGTGTGTCAGCGGAATCATAGATGCTGATATTCCCGGTCCCTGCAACGACTACCTCATTAAATAGCTATGAAAACAAAATTCGGTTGGATTTTTTTAAAAGTGGCTGCGGGTGATTACTGATGCCCTATGAAACAATTAAATCTGACGAAATGATACTTACTTGAAAACTAAGATGTATAACATTTTTTCAGAAAGTTGTTCTGATATCATGATGCCCTTCTCTTGACAAAGGTAACTATTGATGTCGGTAACTCCGGCATTCTGATAATTTTTTTGATTTTAGGAGAAATCACACTCTCCTCATTTCTCGATTTTTCTAACTCTTCGCGAACCTTCTTTGCATCTATTTCTGCAAATCGTTCTTCAAGGGTTTCTTTGCCACCAAGAAGGATGTTCATGTAATCTTTATTCTCAAGATTCATTACAAAGGGCGTATCTGATAACATGGTTTTAATTATTTTCTCCATAGCATTAAACCCATTTCTCTTGCGGAAGATACGCATGAGTTTTCTGAAAAATTGTTCCAAAATGTTATTCGTCCTTTGTGGTTGAATAACTATTTTGCCTATTTTGGTTTCTACAATAATTGGATCCGCGAAAAGTTTTTTCCAGTACTTATTTATTTGCTCTACCATTTTCTGATAATCTTTGTTTTCTGAATATTTTTTATCCTTGCAAAGACGATCCCTAAACTTCTTGACCTCTTTTTCAATCGTCTTAATATTTGACAGATCCCCATTATCATTGAGCCCCCGTTTGTTTTCCGGTAGCGTTATCCGCATGGCTTTTCTTAACTTGTTGAATACAATAACTTTCTCTTCCACTTTGACAGAAGCTTTCTTTAAGGTCGGATCATTTAGTACCTTAAGTAAATCATGACATATCTTTCCATATATTCTGTTTTCCTTCCAATCGCCATGAAGCTTTATTTCATTTAGCTCATGAAGCCTAGAATTGAGTTCTGTTAATCTTTGATAGAACGATAAATAAGTCTGATCAAAAGGAAACCCAAATCCATTTCCCTGGTTTTTCCCATCCAAGGCCCACTTGATCAGTGCGTATGCTGCGATCTCAGGAACATGATTGAGGGGGCAATTTGAAGGTATCTTTTCACTTTCAATTTCGCTGACAAATCCATCCACAAAATTAGTTGTATCTGCAATAACATCTTCTAACTTGCGTGCTCTTTTTTTCAATACACCTTGTATCCCGTGTTTCTGCAGTCTCTTTCTGATAATATCATTTTCATCTCCGAAAAGGTCCTTTCCTAACGACTTTAAAAAATGATAATGACAAATGAATGCTGCCACATTTTTAAACACCGTCTTTATTGCCAATGCTATTCCCTTGCCCATGTCACTCACTACAGCCAAAGGAACACCATAGGCTTTTTTAATTCGTTCAAGGAAAAGAATTAAATCATCTGAGTTCTCTGAGGGCAGTTTAATATTATCCAGAACAATTTCTGATATCCCGTCTAATACGCTTATTAAATGAGGACTTCCACCATCACAAGTGCCATCAAGATGAAGGATATATCCTCCATTCATATTCATGTAACGACGTGTTTTCCTCTGAACTAACTTATGTAACAATGCCAGGTAAATAACAAACTTTTTGGCAAGAAATCCTATTTCACTTATTGAAATCGTGATGTTTTTCTGTTTCAGCTCAGAAAGTATTTCTTGATAGTTATGACATCGAAGGAATAGGCTCTTGCCGATAAAAACGATTACATCGAAACCAAAATTGCATTTCTCCGGTACCAAAGACCGGAGTTCTTGTGAATGAAATACACGGCCGCATTTCTCGCAATGATAAATAGTCTCATGAGCAATCAAATCACCTACAGTTAGGGTGGCTATTTTTTTGTCTGGCAGCGTTTTCTGTACTTTCAACTTTATATGACAATCGGGGCATGTGCATCTTCCCGGCTTGAAGTGGATAATCGGTGTAAGTGAGAAAAGTTTGGGAGAAGAAACGTTTAGCACCAGATCATCAATTGTCCGCCCTAATATTTTTACTACTTCATACTCCGTTTTTTTTTTGAAATATTGTAGTGTTTAAAAAGATTACTTATCGTATTCGTTTCAATTTTATAACCTTGATCATGAAGTCTGGATGAGAGTGCCTCAATACTAATTCCCGGATTCTGGATCAGCTCAACAAGAATGACTATTATCATAGCATCCGGTGGCAGCTTGGAAGCGGAAGATTCGGGAGGAAATCTTTTTTCTTTTTGCACTTTGTATACATCAGGATCTGCTGAGAAATATACAATTTGGTTTTTATACTTTTCTTTTCTTAAGCCTGGAATCTCTTTGAAACGAGCCATAAAACATTTTGGGTTCATCCCAATAATTTCTTCAAGTTCAGAATGAGTCAAACCTTTCTTTGATTTTGTTGCTAAGGCAATAACCGTGTTCTTTAAAGTACCGTATCTAGAGAAGAAAATATCCTTGTAAGTCCATATACCCTTTTTATTGAATTTAGGAATCGATGGAAGGGTATAATAGCGGCCATTTTTATTGTAACTGGTGTATGTACGCCATTCCTTCAAACGCCTTCGGACAGTGATGATAGAACAGATCAGAATATTCAAGAGTTCATTGATTGTCAATACTTTTCTCATAGCAAACGCCCGAATGGCATGCTCATCCAATGCAACATTTCGCTTTTTCATTACCCCCTCCCTAATAAGATCACGTGTTAACTACACTTTCAATAATACATTATAGGTTAACACTATATCACATAAAATTAAAAAAAACAACCTCTAAACCATAAAATTTGGCAGTTTTTGCGAAACAATGCCGGGGAATAAAATTGATCTTGATAAAGTATTAACTTTTAGGTATTTTTAATTGCTGATATAGTATTAAATTATTAAAATCCAACCGTATTTTGTGTTCATAGTAAAAATCCTTTTGTTACAGCCATAGTTATACCAATCCTTGATAGTTGCACTTTTGAGATATAGTTTTCAATGAACCATTTTAAAATATCTTCTGAAAAAAAAGTTAATTCAAGGGTAAACATTAAAAGTTCTTCAAAATCAAGC
>DRHN01000127.1 GCA_011049595.1 Spirochaetota bacterium
AGATGTGTATAAGAGACAGCTACCATACTGGGCAATATAGAGCTGATGAAAGGCGCAGGCAAAGTTCCTTCGGACCTTTCAAGTTTTCTTTCAAAGATAGAGCTTGCGGGGAAACGGATAGCGGACATTGTGTCAAAGGTCCAGGACATCCACAATCTTGACACCAGGCCCTATGTCGGGGATATAAATATAATAAATTTCGATCAGGAAATAGACATACTTTCAGTGGAGAATTCTGACAAGGATTTTAGCAAGATCAGTGATATTCTGGCAGGATTTGATAATGTAAACCTGAGGAGGGCAAGGAGTGCCAGGGAAGCGTTCAGCGTGATTGAAGAGGACCCGCCGGATATTATTTTCCTTGATTACTACATACAGGATGGAAATTGCCTCGAATTTTTACGAAGGATGCACGAGAGGCAAAAGGATATTCCAACCATCGTGATTACCGGAATAGGCAATGAAATGATCGCGTCAAGGGTCATACAGGAGGGGGCGTTCGATTATTTTCCAAAAGATATGGTCAGTGAAAAATCACTTTTAAGAAGCATAGCCAACACACTCGAAAAATCCCGGCTGAAAAGAGAGATAAAGCAGGCACATGAAAAGTTGGCCGAGATGTCCATAAGAGATGAATTGACAGGTTTGTACAACAGGAGGTTTTTCCTTGAGGCACTGGAAAAGGAGATAGCGAGATCAAACAGGTTCAAAACCGAGTTTATTCTATGCCTTATAGACCTGGATCATTTTAAGATGATAAATGATACGTACGGGCATCCGGCCGGCGATATGGTCCTGGCTGAAGTCGGACGGATGCTGCAAGAACTGATCCGGATGAACGATCTTCCATGTAGATACGGCGGTGAGGAATTTGTAGTCATCCTGCCCGAGATCCGCCTGGAGGAGGCAAGGAATGTTTGCGAGAGGTTCAGAGAGCAGGTGTCGGGGCACAAGTTTGAATACAACTCTTCAAGTATTCGGGTAACAATAAGCGCCGGGATCGCGATGTACAACGGGTATTTTAGTAAAAGCACCGATGATATTGTGTCAAAGGCGGACCAGGCACTGTACAAGTCGAAAAAGTCTGGGCGCAACAGGGTAAGCGAGTACGGTGAATGAGGTGATCAGGCCTGGATAGAAACGTCATGAGCTGAGATTGATGCATCCGCTATATAAATGAGGTTTCCAGGATGACCGTCACCCGAACATAAGGCATGTAAATATTTCTTGATATACTTAACAATTCGTATTACCTTCCGAAAAAGTTTAACTTTTGTGGAGCAAAATCCAAAATTGAAGAATGTGGAAAGAATATTAAATATCGATCTCCCCTCCCGGCAGTCTGCCTTTTTGTGGGGCCCGAGAAAGACAGGAAAATCAAGCTATTTAATAAAAAGATTCCCAAAAAGTATTGTGTATGATTTTCTTAAGACCGATCTTTTTCTTGAATTTTCCAAAAGGCCCTGGTTGTTAAGGGAGCAGTTGCTGGCAAAAGATGATAAAATATTAAAACAGCCGGTAATACTGGATGAAGTTCAGAAAGTTCCTCAAATTCTGGATGAAGTGCACTGGCTGATTGAGAATAAAAGCCTTCGCTTCATTCTGTGCGGTTCGAGCGCAAGGAAGTTAAAGAGAGGAAAGGCCAACCTGCTGGGGGGGCGGGCATGGCGCTATGAGATGTTCCCTTTTGTGACTGCTGAACTTGAGGACCTGAACCTGCTGAGGATCCTGAATAATGGTTTGATACCTCTTCATTATCTTCAAAATGACTCAAGGAAATCACTTAACGCCTATGTCCAGGATTATTTGAAAGAAGAAGTATTTGATGAGGGGTTGACACGGAATATCCCGGCTTTCTCAAGGTTCTTTGATGCCATGGGATATTCCCACGGTGAGCTGACAAATTACTCAAACATCGCACGTGAGTGCGGTGTAGATTCCAAAACTGTCAAGGAATACTATCAGATTCTTGTGGATACCCTGCTGGGAAATATGGTAGAACCCTTTAAACGAAGGCAGGAGAGACAGGTCATCAGCAGGGCAGCAAAGTTTTACCTGTTCGATGTTGGTGTTGCGGGGGAGATCATAAAGCGTCGCATTGAAGAAGAAAGGGGCGAATCATTCGGGAGGGCGTTTGAACATTTTATCTTTATGGAACTGGCAGCTTACAATTCTTATGAAGAATTAAATTTTAATATTAACTTCTGGAGGACGAAATCAGGTCTTGAAGTTGACTTCGTTCTTGGAGGAGGTGAAGTGGCTATTGAAATTGAAGGGACTTCACGGGTGGACAATAGATATTTGCGCCCTCTCACGGCCTTTATAGAGAATTACTCGCCCCGAAAAGCATTGGTTGTATGCAACGAAAAGGAAGAGAGAGCCCACCAGCATATAAGAGTCATGCCATGGAGGAGATTTTTGCAGGATTTATGGGCAGGTAAGATTATAAGCTGAGGCGGCGATGGCTTTTTTCCGGTCTAAAAGGGACGGGCGCAACAGAGTAAGCGAGTACGGTGAATGAGGCAATCAGGAATAAAGGTGACAGGCTGCAAAGTGCCGGGGAGAGTGCTCTTTTAAATCAGGCATCTGTCTGCTGCATATGTCCATCCTGCGCGGGCAGCGGGGGTGAAATCTGCACCCGGGCGGGGGATTGACAGGGCTCGGTACATCGCCCATCAGAATATTTCCTTTCTTCCTGCGCCCCGGGTCCGGTATAGGGATGGCGGAGAGAAGTGCCTGAGTGTATGGGTGTTCAGGCTGATCGAACAGATCGGCTTTCGGTGCTATTTCAACGATCTTTCCCAGATACATCACAGCCACTCTATCGCTTATATGTTTGATCACACTCAGGTCGTGAGCAATAAACAGCAGCGTGATACCGTACTCGTTTTGCAGGTCCTGTATTAAATTGATGATCTGGGCCTGGATCGAAACATCGAGAGCCGACACCGATTCATCCGCCACAATAAACTCCGGATTTGCCGCCAGGGCCCTGGCGATCCCTATTCTCTGTCTCTGACCGCCGCTGAATTCATGAGGGTATCTGTTTCGATGGTCAGGGAGCAAACCGACTTTCTCCATGATCGCAATGACCCGCTCCTCTCTTTCCTTTTTACCGGCGGTTTTGTGAACAGCTATCGGCTCACCTATGGCCGCTTTTATTGTCATTCTGGGGTCGAGCGAGCCGAAAGGGTCCTGGTAGATTATCATCATTTTTTTCCGGATATTCCGCATCTCCCTCTTTTTTAAATGGGTGATGTTGTTCCCTTCAAAAAAGATACTGCCGTCAGTAGGCTCTGTTATTTTTAATATGACCTTGCCGCACGTTGTTTTACCGCACCCGGATTCCCCGACAAGACCGAGGACCTCTTTTTTATTTATGTGAAAACTCACATCATCAACTGCTTTTACGGCCTCTTTTTTTCCAAAACCTCCGCCTGAAATCCGGAACCATTTTTTAAGGTTTTTTACTTCGATCAGTTTCTCCATCCCTTTTATTCCTCGTATAAGTGACACTTTACAAAATGATTGTCCTCGACATTTTTTAACCCGGGATCCACTCGGAAGCATTTTTCAAAGCAGAATTTACACCTGGTGCGGAAACAACATCCGGAAGGCATATCACACAGGTCCGGCACCACGCCTTTTATTGTATCGAGGCGCCTGGTGGCGACATCGAGCCTCGGGATGGATTTGTTCAATCCGCAGGTGTAGGGATGAAGAGGATTGCGGAAAATCGTGTAAATGTCGGTGTATTCGACAATATGTCCGCAGTACATTACAGCGACGTTGTCGCACATTTCGGCTATGACCCCGAGGTCATGAGTTATCAGCAGAACTGAAGCATCGAATGTTGCCTTCAGCTCGTCGATCAGTCTCAAAATCTGGGCCTGTATGGTTACATCGAGAGCTGTGGTCGGTTCGTCGGCGATAAGCAGGGCGGGGCTGCAGGACAGCGCCATCGCGATCATCGCACGCTGTCTCATACCGCCTGAAAGCTCGTGAGGGTAGTTGTTTATCCTTTTCTCCGGGTCCGGTATTCCGACAATTTTAAGAATTTCTATCGTCCTGTTTTTAGCCTCTTTTTTACTGAACGTATTGTGCAGCCGGACAGTTTCCATGATCTCGTGGCCTATCGTAAATACAGGGTCCAGGGAAGTCATCGGCTCCTGGAAGATCATCGAAATGGTCTTCCCTCTTATCTTCCTCATTTCCTTTATAGAAATTCTCAGGAGATTTTTGCCGTTGATATTTATTTCTCCGTCCACGATCTTTCCGGGCGGATCGGGAATGAGCCTCATAATAGATAGTGCGGTCACGCTTTTTCCGCATCCTGATTCTCCGACGAGACCCAGGGTTTCACCCTGGTTTATTGTCAAATTTATGCCGTCAACAGCTTTCGCGGTCCCTTCGTGTGTGAAAAAATATGTTTTGAGGTTTTTTATTTTGAGCAGTTGGGTCATTCTATGTTTTCAACCTCGGGTCTAAAACATCCCTTAACCCATCCCCTAAAAGGTTGAGGCCAAGAACAGAAAAAAGGATGGCTATCCCCGGAAAAGTGGCGGCCCACCAGGCCCCGCTCACAATATATGAATAGCTCTTCGCAAGCATGGCCCCCCATTCAGGGGTCGGCGGCCGCGCGCCGAGACCTAAAAATCCGAGCGCGGCAGCATCAAGGATGGCTGTTGCCAGCATGAGGGTGCCGTAAACAATGACCGGCGCTATACTGTTGGGAATCACATGCCTCAAAATAACACGCAGATTTCCGGAACCGATGGCTTTCTGCACTTCTATGTATTCCATCTCTTTTATGTAGAGCACCGAGCTCCTGATGATCCTCGCCATTTGAGGGATGTAGACAATGCCTATCGCGACCATTGCTTTGTCCAGGCCCTGCCCGATAACAGCGACGATCACTATTGCAAGCAGTAAAGCGGGAAACGCGAACATGATATCCACGATCCTCATCACAGTCGAATCCACCCAGCCCCCGAAGTAGCCGGATATTACACCGAGAAAAATACCGAAGACCATGGCAATACCAACCGCGACGAACCCCACGCTCAGGCTTACCCTTGTCCCGTAGATTATCCTGCTCAGAACACAACGCCCGAGAGCGTCGGTACCCAGGGGCATGCCCTTTATCCCATCTTCGCTCCAGAACCCGGGTTTAAGGTTTTTTGAAAGGTCAGGGGGAGAAGGATTGGGATCATTGGGTGCAATGAAGTTTGCCAGTATCGCGCTTAGCACAAGTATGATAAGTATCACCAGACCGAACAGTGCCGATTTATTGTTTAAAAACCGTCTGATCATCCTGTTTTTTTTGTTTGCTTTTTTACCTTTCATTGCAGCCTACCTGTATTTTATCCTTGGATCGATGAAGACATAAAGTATGTCGGTTATCAAGTTCACGATCACGAACAGGGAGGCAAAAAACATAACGCAGCCCTGCACAACCGGGTAGTCTCTCATGCGCACCGCGTTTACAACATATCTCCCCATACCGGGCCAGGAAAAAACCGTTTCCGTAAGGATCGCCCCCGCGAGCAGCAGGCCGAAATTAAGCCCGATCACCGTAATCACGGGCAGCATCGCGTTTCTTACCGCGTGCTTGTAAATGACCGATCTTTCCGATAACCCTTTCGCTCTTTGGGTTCTTATGTAGTCCTGACGAAGCACTTCCAGCATGCTGGACCTGGTCACTCTGGCTATGGTTGCCATCGGTATAGTTGAAAGAGTCACCGACGGAAGAAGCAGGTAGCGCAAAGTACTGATAAATGCGGGGAAATTCCCTTTAATTATGCTGTCCAGCAGATAAAAACCTGTGACCCGCTGAAAAGGTATAAGGATGTTTATCCGCCCGCCAATTGGCAGCCACCTGAAGAACACGCCGAATATCATCATCAGCATGATCCCGAGCCAGAACACCGGCATCGACACCCCGAAAAGTGCTACCCCCATGGTTGAATAATCAAGAACAGAATACTGCCTGGAAGCGGATATAATACCTGCCAGGGACCCGACGACTACTGCTATGAGCATTGCGAAAAAAGACAGCTCAACCGTATTGGGAAATCTATCGAGTATCTCTTTTGATACATGTTCGTTTGAGACTATAGAACGCCCAAGGTCGCCGTGAAGTACCCTTTTAAACCATATCCAGTACTGCGCGGGAAGTGGTTTATCAAGACCGTATTTCTCCCTGATAGCATTTATGGTCTGCGAGGACGCGTGCTCCCCCGCTATTGTCCGTGCCGGGTCACCCGGTGCAATGTGTATCAATGAAAATGAAAGGACCGATACACCAACCAGAACAGGGATCAGCATAAGGATCCGTTTTATAATATACCAGGTCATTTATAGATGCCTTATCCATAGTATCTTTGTTTAATTAGTCGATAAAATGCTTAAACAAAAAATGTGCCCTGCAGGGACACATTTTCAACGTAATATAAGCAGAGGGGTGATCAGGACCGCCCCTCTGCCTGTGAGTAATCGATGCACCGCTAAATTGATATACTAATCTATCCGCACCGGGTAGAAGAACTTTCTCGATGTCGGGTGCAGCCTGTAGCCTTTTACGCTTTTGTGGAATACCGCGTTCTGGTTTGAATGAGCGAGATACACCCAGTTCGCGCTTTCGTGGATCATTACCTGTGCTTCTCTGTAATATTTTGCTCTTTCGTTTGTGTCAAATGTCGCAAGCGCGGCTGAGAGCAGTTCCTGGGCCTTTTCATCGGTATAAAAACCGTAGTTGCCGGCAGTACCGATCGATGTGGCATTGGGCCCGTAAAGTACATTCATGAAGTTGTCAGGGTCACCGTTGTCACCGGTCCACCCCAGGAGGCACATCTGATGTTTTCCTTCCTCGGTTTCCTGAAGGTAAGTGCCCCAGTCGACCTGGTAAAAATTCACCTTTATCCCAACCGCTGCCAGATAGGCCTGGATAGCCTCTCCAATCTTCGGGGGGTCGAACATGTAGGGCCTCGAAACCGGCATCACATGCAAAGTGACTTCAAATCCATCCGGGTAGCCTGCTTCCTCGAGAAGCTGTTTTGCTCTCGCGGGATCGTACGCATAATCTTCCACATCATCGTTGTAACCCAGCATAAAAGGCGGCATGCCGTTCTTTGCCACCGATGCAGTGCCCATGTAGAGGTTGTCGACAATGGATTTTTTATCAATGGAATGGTTGATCGCCTGTCTGACCTTTTTCTTTGTCAGGGGCTCGTAATACCCCGGTGTTTTTACCAGGCCTTCATTCGGGTCCCTTATTCCATTCTGGTTTTCATCCATGTAACCGTACCCTGAATTCATGGCCATGTATCCCACGTTCATTCCAGGCTCCGAGAGCAGTGTCAGGTCTTTGTTGCCCCTGATCCTGTCGAAATCAGCAGGATTCGGGTACTCTATACCCAGGACTTCACCGACTTCAAGGGCCAAAAGCCTGGCTGAAGCGTCCGGGAT
>DRHN01000128.1 GCA_011049595.1 Spirochaetota bacterium
AAGAGGTCACGAAAGTTCCCCTCGTATTGCACGGAGGTTCCGGAATTAAAAGAGAATATCTTCTCGAAGCCATCAAGAACGGCCTGACCAAAATCAATATTGGTACTGATATAAGGCAGGCCTATGAAAAAACCCTCAGGGAAGAGAACGATGTAGAAAAGGCGCAGGAAGCAATATCGGTCCGCATGGAGTTCCTCATCGTGGAATATTTCGGTATTAACGGAAGTAAAACTATGCTGAGTAAATAATTAAGTCTTATCAGAGGGTGATATTCTAAGGGATTTTCTAAGTATAGCTTTATTAAAAACTTTTATCTGAGAAGTTACATCAAAAAACCTTTCCGGGGAAGATCCATTTTAATGAGCCTGACTTTAATTTCCATTCCTGCAGCAGGGGTTTTAAACGGGAAGGATCGGGACAGTTCTTTTGCTGGCTTCAGTTTTCGGGTCCTTTAAAACGCCTTCGCAATGCTGCCGTTATTAACACCCTTTAGAGTTGGTCAATGGCACCTCTCACGTATGACGGTTTGTATTTTAGAGCACGTCAGAGCCCATATTTTTTATTATATAAAATAAGGTGGCACTAAAATGAAAACGAGAACGCTGAATTCAGAATTTTAACTCTGGCAGTGCTAATTATCATAGGAAGCTGTGCGAAAGAAAAACCATCTTATCTTTCCAAAGAATATGAAATCTATGGCACATGGTCTAATCCTGACAATGATAATGATTTGGTTTGGTGTCCAAATGATTACCCCAAGGTAATAAACCCGGATGATTCCTACTACATCTATAGAATCTATGACCGCCAGTAGAATGTTTTAAATTCGGTTAACTTTCGGTATATATGAAAACTTAATAAAATATCCTCTCATACACACGAGGATTGATTATAAAAGGTTAGATCTCGTATTCAATTAATTTACCCTTTGCATGATTTTTATGTTTAAAATATTGATTTAAATGCTTGCCTCACTTCTTACAGTAAATCCTGATTTAAAATCAGTTTAATTGTTGCAACAAAATTGAATATATGCGAAAATACTTCTACTTCTGGTTAATGCATCCTTGATAAATACTATACAAAGAGGCTTTGAAATGAAGACCATAACGTTTGTTATAATCTTAATTCTTGTATAGCTGTACTGATTATTACTGGTGGTTGTACAACATCAAGATTAGCAGATAATGGTAATTGGGAACATATTTAACTTAAATATTCATTTGAGATTCTTTTCAACACAGGTTGAAATTAAATATTTTAAGTCAAAAGGAGGATCAAGATGGAGAGAAGACAAAATACATTTTTTTGGGTGACCGGGTGCCTGGTTTTTATTTTCGCTCTTTTGTTTTTGGGCCTGCCACTGTCCGCCCTGGGATACGATACCAGGCTGCTGGCGTTAGACAGCCCGACGCTTTCCCAGACTGCCGGAGCTGCTGCTGCTGGAGTGGGGGTGAACATCATTTTCCCGAGCGACGAGTTCGGGCTTGGGCTGTCTTCCGTGCCCGATACGTTTGACATCTGGAAGCTGCCGGGCAGGCTGGCGGATAAACGGCTGTTTCCTTCAAACTCGGTCATCCTTAATTACACAGGGGGTACAACTGGTAACGGAGGCATTGTGATAGCGCCCGCAAAGCTGCCGTTTGCACTGGGAGTTTTCGTGCTGCGGCCAAACCTGAACGGCTGGGTCATTGGCAGCCCGAGGGGGGATCTGGCGGGATTGGGCGCCAGCTATTATGCGGATGCGGTGACTGACGGTATACTCTCTGTACCTGCTTTGGGACCCGCCGCTCCAACGAATGTAATAGATGGTCTGATTGCGGTAAAGCTGGGCAGATTCACAATAGGGGCCGGAGTCGGATATGCTTATGATAAGGCGTTGGATACCGTGACCAGCACGGAAGGAACAGCTAATAGTGAAATCACCCAGAAGTCGGAAAGCTCGGTGATCACCGTACGCGCGGGAGCCGGTGTGGACTTCACGCTGGGAATTCCGTTCGCTCTCGATTTGGGTATGATTGTCGCGATCAACAACTACGAGGCCTCTTATAAAAGCGGGGCAGTCGCGGCTCCGCCCTCGGAAGATGATGTTATTAATGGCGATTCCATGGCAATTAATGTTTATGCCAGGGTCCTTGGTTCGGTCTCACCCGCCCTTGATATTGTGCTGCTTGTGGATTATGCCTGGATGGAACAGGAATACGATCAGGTAGACAACGGCACTACCCTGGATTCAACAACGGCCCAGGTAGACAAGGACGGTTCTAATTTCGGGTCCGTCGGGTTCGGCGCCGGAATGAACTGGACGCCATCCAATAAAGTTCTTGTAAATGCTCTTGTCACAGCGGTATTAGGTGAAGCGCGCTGGATAGCCGAAGCACCGGGACCGACCTTCCGTCAGGAAGATTTTCTAACCTGGAAGACTTTCCGGGGGGTAATTGGCGGCGAGTTCACACTTGCACCCTGGATAGTGCTCCGCGGCGGTATAGGGAGCGCCCTGTCCTGGTCAGTGACTGAATTAAATGCGGATACAGGAGGCACATCATCAGAAGCTAAATCCTTTAACTTTACAACAACCGCGTCCGCGGGTATGGGCATTAAAATCAAGGACCCCGTGACGCTGGATTTCGTGGTGAACATGTCCAATTTTACATCGTCAACTTTTTTCCAAACTCTTGCTTTGCAGACATCAATGAAGGTTGATTTTTAATAACCAACCTCCATTCAGCCTTTTTTCTCGGTAAGTTGCCGAAAGTCATGGCCTGGACAAGGAGTGCGGAGTCGATGAGGGAAAAAGTATATTCCTAAATATGCAACTCCAGTAATTTATAATTATCGGCGTAAGTCTTTTCCCGCCTTTTTCACCGGGCCGGGCCTATATATTCTGGATTTAAATACAGGGGTGCAGCAGTTGTTTTTTGAGTGGGATCCTGGTAATGCATGGCCGCCGGTCCAATAGTTGTCAATAATAAACCAGTGAAACCATAGAGTATGAAAAGAGGTCGATTTAATCAAATCTTAACTCGATCTAAATGTTTAAGCGAAATCTTCGGTTTAAAAAGATTTGGTTTTGGGAATATCCCCAATAAAAATAGAAAACATGGCTTTATATAACGGGTAGAAATTCTAGCCAAACTTAAGTGAGAAAATTATTAGGTCAAATGATAATGGTTTTAATACAACGTGTAAAATATTAAATCCAGTTAGAAAAAAGGTGTTTCTAGTAATTATTAGATTTTAAGTTGAAAATGAATTATTATTCCTTTCTTAAGATTTTACATAACCGGAGATTTTTCTACTCACTTCTGTTATATTTTGGAAATGGATAATATTATATCTAATGGAATGCCATTAGAAAAGCAAAGGAACTTTTGGGAGTTACCGACACCCCGGGTAAACCTGTCTAGGAGGATTTGAAATATATCATAATAAGGATTGATCAACATATGTTGGATAAATAGCAATAAATATTCTAAGGAAATTCTAAGGAAAACCTTAGAATCATTGTCCTCGAGTGTCACCCCCTGTACATTAAATCATTATATTATATGTAAATAGCTGTCAGTGGATGACAGTGAAAGACAGGTACTTGTCGTGGAATATTTCGGTATTAACGGATCCGGGTCTCTTCTGAATAGATAGGTCGATCTGATGCTGCCCGGCTAAACAGGTAAAAGATACTGCCCAACCGGAGCTTATGAACTCTCGTCGGCGAGCTCTACGTGATAGCTAAGGTTTTTCGGATTGTCAGGATCGTATCCCACGCTGATGGATTTGTAATAGGCCATGTATTGAAGGGCAGGCATATACAGGATATCACGAACACCATCACTCAGACCTGTGTTCAGCTCGATCAAATAATCGGAAATATTTTTAAATTTTTCACCGTTTCTGTCGCATATGATAAATACCTTGCCCCCGAGGGACTTCATATTACCTGCAAGCTCGATGTCGTATTTCATTCCGCTGTCTGATACCATAATAGTGACAAGCATGTTTTTATCAACATTTGACATCGGGCCGTGTTGATAGTCCAGGGATATATAAGAGTCGGAGGGCAGAAGTACCATTTCTTTAATCTTTAGCTGTGCTTCTCTGGCCAGCCCGTAATAGCTTCCGCTGCCTACAAACGCGTATTTTTTTATATGCCGGTCATTGCTGATTTTTTTACCCATCGCGTGGAATAGAGACATTTTTTTCTCTGCTATTTCCGGCAATTTTTTAAGATCTCTGCAAAGATTGTCATTGTCCGTGCATATTCCGGCAAGATAGTATCCGGCAAGGATCATGGAAGTAAGCGAGCGTGTTGTAGTTACACTTTTTTCAGCTGCTTCTTCAAGTACAAGTGCGGTGTCCGAAAGCTGCGCCATTTTGCTATCTTTGAAACAGACAATCGCGATCGTCGCAGCGTGTGCATTTTTAGCCTGTTTTAAAGCGTTTGCGCTCTCGGTTGTGTCCCCGGAGCGTGAATAACCTACAACAAGGCTTTTTCTTTTTTTATTTAAGAACAACTCCGGGTGGATCATCAATTCCGATGCGTGAACAGCCCTGCATACTTTTCCGGAATGTTTTTGAAAAACCGGAGCCACGGCATTCGGTATGTTAAATGCCGAACCGCATCCTGTAAATATTATCTCCTCAGCTTCCGCGTACAATTTTTTTAATTTTTCCGCTTTCCGTTCGATCCGTGTAAAAACACTTTTCCAGGATCCCGCCTGGGATTCGATTTCGGAAAATGTGTGTCCGCCGGTTTTGATTTTTTTGCTGCTCATATTTTTATCCTTTATTAATTAGTTCTTGGTGACAATTCCAGGTTTTTACCTGGCAAAGCCCTGTCCAGGCGACCCCGGGTTGTTATCAGAAATCAATCATATTTTGAGCTTTGGTAATCCCACACAGGATACAGCCCTGGCGCCGTATCTGTTTCCAAGGGAAACGGCTTCGGATAAAGTGTCTCCCCTGCACACACTGAATAAAAAACCCGC
>DRHN01000129.1 GCA_011049595.1 Spirochaetota bacterium
AAGCCGTCTGTTCCAGGAATAAGTATATTCCCCCTAGTGCTTGCTATTACTCTACTTTTACCGGAGCTACTCACTGCACCAGCACCGGTTATGTCGATAATAAGTGTAAGTTTTTGTCCGGACCTATTTCAAACTCTATTCCCTTTGCTATTTCTTCCATACTGCCTCCCTTATGATTGTATTTTTATAAAAATTTTTATAATCACTATTTTACTGTTGTTAATCCGCTTTCAGATATGTTATGATCTGTTTTGAGGTCTTATTTTCCATTTTGATTTCATTATACATATTAATAATGGTATGTCAAGAAAATTGGTTTTACATCGTATGAGGAGAGCTATCGTGAGTTAATGGATGTTCCGTTCACAAATGGCGTTAGCGCTTACTTAAATTCACCCGATTACGCTCAGATAAAGTCCACCTTTCATTCGCATAATTTTAAAAAAAAAAGCGAGAAATATATTTATTTCTCGCTTCAAAGTACACGCATGCAACATTTATAAACGATCTGGATTCACTTTAGGCATAGTTTTTGTCCCTATTATTTTTGAACCCTATGATATATTTTGAAGCTAATGGATATATTGGAGATGAACTGATCCTGTCCATTGCTATAAATCTATATCAAACAAGAAGTTGCGTATCTAGAATTGATAAAGTAAAACAAATTTATTAATATGATAAAAGATATATGGACTTGTAAGTTATTGTGGTGTATAGAATTACCGATTCCATTTATTTTTATGTACAACTCTTAAATAAATAAAAAAAGATTTGTTTACGCGTGTAAACAAACCCTCTTCCTCAAAAGAACTCTATCTAATTAATATATAGTATAAAAATACTTTTTTGTCAACATTTTTTTATTTTTTCTGGTTGTAAAGATTTGATCGACTAGGGGGGTAATTAAATGAGCAAAAAAGGGGGAATTTATCTGAGCGCTAACGGCTCAGGCTTGGTGCTGATGATTACCTTATTAAACCATGCGAACCGGAAGAGATCCTTTTCAGAGTTAATAATTGTCTTCAGAAGCAGGAGTTTAAGAGAAAGATAAAACTTTATGAAGATATACTGCCTATATGCAGTGTGTGCAAAAAGATCCGGGACGATACCAATAAGGAACCTGGTTCAGGCAGTTGGGTCACTTTAGAAGATTATATGCAGGAGAGGGTCAAAATAATGATTTCTCACAGTTACTGTCCTGGATGTGCTGAAAAAATAAAGAATGAGTATTGAAAAATTGTGTGAAGTAAATCCAACAATTTTCTTACCTTCAACAATCCCAATTACCAATCCGCTAAACTACCTCAGCCCCTCATCCAACTATGAGTTATCGTGCTGTTTTGTCATTTGTTTTTTAATGTCCGGGCTATTAATTTTAATTGGGACAAATGTCTCAGTTAAAATCTGAATAAACTATAAAAGTGCTAAATAAAAAGCATTTAAGCTACATCAGATCATTTTTTAGTGGCACGCTATACTATTAGTATAGTGACATTTAATGACAAGTTTTATCTATTTTATCGTAGCATAATGTCAATATGACTAATATACGGATAAAGTTAGCTAAAGATGCTGAAGTGTTTGTCAACCTGCTCAAAACGCCTGACACATAGGGAATTAATTGATGTAAGAGCTTTTCAATCAGAACCCTCTGGCCCTTGAGCTCTTCCGCTATCCTCACTGCCCTTTCCTGCAGATTCACTCTTCTTTCTTCCAGGTTCAGCTTTTCTAAAACCTTGTTGTAAATATTTTCTTCTTTCTGCTCCAGAATCCCAAGCATCTTTTTTTCAAAATTGCCCAACTCTATACCGCCCATTTCCCCGCCTTTCTTGTATGTTTATTATGATTAAATAAACACCGCCTGTCAATAATTTGTTTCACTTTGTAACCCAAAATTCAATCTCTCAAAACTCTCAGAATAACAGGGTGCTCCGATTCTTTTCTACATTGTGCTCTGCCTTCACCCTTCAGCTTTTTGCGGTAATTGTTTCCGGTTTTCTATATTCCTTGTAAAACAGTATCAATTATTTTATCCTTTATTAGATTGAAACAGTACATTAATTCCGGAAATATTCCTGTTAAAAATTTATCATGATAGTCAGTTTCAGGTAACTTTAAACGATGATTCATTGATATTATAAGGGTACAAAAATGAGTGGAAATCAAGTTGAAGTGGCCTGTATCGGTATACTGGTTGCCGATTTCTTTTCAAGCCCTATTCCGAATATTCCCAAACCCGGTGAGCTGATGCTTGTGGAATCAATTTCACTAAGCACCGGCGGCTGCGCTGCCAATACTGCGGTCGCTCTTACAAAACTTGGATTAAAGGCGGGTGTTGTAGGGAAAGTTGGCAGCGACCCTTTCGGAAATATTGTAATCAATGATCTTTCAAAAAAAGAAATCGATACCTCAGGGATAACAAAATCTCCAAAAGAAGAAACATCAAAAACAATAATTATTCCAACAAGAAATGAAGACAGACGTTACCTTCATTTGTTTGGAGCAAACAAGGATTTCAGAAAAAAGGATATCAGTCTCGCGTATCTGGCAGGTGTAAAATGCATTTATGTGGGAGGTTTTCTTGGCTTGCCAGAATTCGACGGCGATTCATTAGCCTCGATCTTCAAGTTCGCGAAGAAAAGAAAAATATTGACTGTACTTGATGTAATCGTTCCAGGTCCCGGTGATTATCTGAAACAGCTACGAAAGACATTGCCTTATGTGGATGCCTTTATTCCCAATGATGATGAGTCGGCTATAATAACCGGTGAAAAAGACCCGGAGAAACAGGCGGATATATTCCTGGGTTTAGGTGCGGATACTGTTATGATTACCATGGGCCTGTCCGGGGCTTTACTCAAAACAAAAAACCTGCTGATAAAATCCGGATGCTATGATGTTGATTTCGTTGACGCTTCCGGCGCGGGTGATGCCTTTGACGCCGGTTTTATGGCGGCTATACTGCATGGCGAGTCTTTATTAAACGCATTAAAAACAGCAAGCGCTATGGGAGCTTCATGTGTCACGAAGCTGGGATGTTCTGAAGGATTGTTTTCAAAAAATGAGCTGGAAATCTATATAAAAAACAATGAATTAAAAATAGAGGAACATATATTAGGATAACAAAAGAAACACTGATCAAAGCCCGCCAAAGAGCGATGGGATTTTATGATAAAGCCGGCATTGCGTTTACCCCTGAAGAGAAGCAAAAAATCGAAATTGCTGATTTCAATCTGGGAGAGCTGGATCGGACAGGAGTAACCTTTTATGGTTCCCCCTCCAAATCAGGTGCTAATAATTACCACAAAACATCAAGGAATTTGGAGGAGGAGGAGGGGCAATTAGTGAACATAGTTGAAGTTGCAGCCCTTGGGGCTGATAAGTTTTTATCGATAAATGAGCAGCTGCAAGAACTGGAGAACAGGAAAGAAGTTTTACAAGCAGATTTGAGCGAGATAAAAATGAAAATAGAAAATGAGAATTTAATAAAAAATATGACTCGGAGTTGATGATAAAATGTCTTGAGGATTTTTCTGAGAGGATAAAAAATGCAAAAGCGAGTGATAGGAAGCAGCTTTTACAGATGATGATAAAAAACATTATTTATGGTATGAAAGAAATTACGATTAATATGTTTTACCTACCTGCCATAAATAAGAGTTCGAAAAATCGTTCAGAGATTCTCCCCCCCTTGGACGAGCTTCGAAACTTCTGTTACACAAACAAGATAGAAATTCCGAGCCTCCTTGCCGCTTAATTAGTTCTAGTCTCTCTTGGCTCCCCAATAGAACAGACACGCACCATAACTTTTTACTTGAGCTATTCATCTCTAAGTATATTTCCCCGTGTGGAATCGAATATTTAGCATGTCACCAATTATCTTTTCGAGGATATGGAGGATTTGTCTATGGCAGGCAGTCTGCTCGGCGCTTGATACATACGCGCAAAACCCATAAGATTAGATGGGTTTTGCATAATACCGCCACGAATCCGAGGTGTAAACTTGACATTCGAGCACATAACCCATAGTATTTCTATGGCTAATGTGAAACGATGTCAAGAACGCCAGTAATGAAGCATGGTGAATTTTTCCGCAAATACCCCGTTTTCACCGGAGATGAGTTGGCCGGGTATCTGTCGTCCCATGGTGTGGTCGGCGGAAGAGCCAAGGAGGCTCTCCTGGCCTGCCACCACAAAACCGGACGTATCGTTCGGGTACGGCGCGGGTTGCATACAGTCATCCCGGCATAAGCCGACCCCGATTCCTATCCGGTTGACCCGTTCCTCGTAGCCGCGAAGATGACCCCGGATGCGGTATTGTCGCACCACACAGCGCTTGAGTTTCACGAGCGGGCTTACTCGGCCCAGGAACACTTCACATACTCGGCATCCTACCCGCTGGGGCCTCTGATGTTCCGCTCCCATGTTTTCCGGGGAACGAAGTTTCCGCATTCTCTTCGCCGCGCAGAGGGTTTCGGCGTTTCGACCACAGAGTGCACCGGTATGCAGATTCGAGTCACGAGTCCGGAGCGGACCTTGGTGGACGTCCTTGATCGTCCGGACCTTTCGGGGAGCCGGGAGGAAATCTGGCGGTCGCTGGAGTCCTTCGAATTCTTCGATCTCGACAAAGTCGCGGAGTATGCGATCCTGCTCGGAAATGCGACCACCGGGGCTAAGGTGGGGTTCTTTCTTGAGCAGCACCGTGAACTTCTTATGGTAGATGACCATCACCTCAACCCACTTCACGATATGCGGCCCCTGCAACCACATTATCTGGACCGCACAAAGCGGAAATCCGGTCGCCTCATGCCGGAATGGAACCTGGTGGTCCCTGGAGAAGTATTCGAACGAGCGTGGGGAGAGGTATTATGAAAATCTCCCCTGAGAAGCTGGTCGTCGGGGCTTGGCGGGCCAAGGGAATTCCGGTGCTGGGTCAATATAAATTGGCAGCCGGCACCCCCTGTGTCAGGATAGTTGTCGTGTCAGAGAGAGAGCCCCGAAGACAGGCTAAAT
Source organism: Spirochaetota bacterium (assembly GCA_011049595.1). Lineage (GTDB taxonomy): Bacteria > Spirochaetota > B62-G9 > B62-G9 > DRHN01 > DRHN01. The sequence continues at coordinate 5,017 of DRHN01000129.1, forward strand.
ATTCGATTCCACACGGGGAAATATACTTAGAGATGAATAGCTCAAGTAAAAAGTTATGGTGCGTGTCTGTTCTATTGGGGAGCCAAGAGAGACTGGAACTAATGAAAGCGGCAAGGAGGCTCGGAATTTCTATCTTGTTTGTGTAACAGAAGTTTCGAAGCTCGTCCAAGGGGGGGAGCATCTCTGAACGATTTTTCGAACTCTTATTTATGGCAGGTAGGT
>DRHN01000130.1 GCA_011049595.1 Spirochaetota bacterium
GACTCTATGTGCGCCGGTCCTATGAACCCGACCCCGATCACACCGACTCTTATTTTTTCTTTCAAAATATCCTCCTTATAGTAAAAATTTAAAAATAACCGTTAACAGGTGCGCTGAAATAGATCCCGGCGTTATATGTTTACAGGTCCTGCATATTTAACATCGCCCATGTGGCGGCGCCGACAGCACCCGACAAATTTTTAAGCTCACTTTTTACGATTTTCAACTTATCGGGATCAGGGCCGAGATGGATCCGCTCTTTCAATGTTTTCCGGATACCTTCGACAAGCAGGTCGAAAGCTTCTGATATCCCGCCCCCGAGTATGATCATCTCAGGGTTAAAGATGACGATCAGGTTTGCGATCCCGACCCCGAGGTAAAAAGCCTCCCGTTCCCAGATCTCCAGAGCAAAAGGGTCCCCCTGCCTTGCTGCTTCGGCTACTATATCTGGAGTTATTTTGTTAAGATCGTTTCCGGCAAGGTCCCGGATCCTGGTTGTCGCGCCCTGCTTTACCAGCCTCATGGCCTGGAAGGCGATGTTCGAACCGCTGGCAAGCGCTTCGAGGCATCCGTTGTTCCCGCACGTGCACCTCGGGCCCCGGGGTTCAACAGTCTGATGACCAAGCTCACCGGCAAATCCCTCGCTGCCGAAGAACAGCCTGTCGTTTAAAATTATACCGCCGCCGATGCCGGTGCCGACGGCGAGGCACATCAGGTTTTTGACACCTTTTCCGGCACCGTAGGTTTTTTCCGCCAGGGTCATGGCCCTCACATCGTTTATGAGAAAGATCTCTGTTTCAAGGGATTCGGTAAGCTTACTGACAAGTTTTATGTCCTTCCAGCCTGGAAGGTTGGGTAAAAATTTACATACGCCCTTTTTCATGTCAACTACACCGGCAGCGGCTATCCCGACGGCACGTAGTTTTCTATCGACCATAGCAGGGTCTTTGCAAATACCGTTCAGGAGAGAGATCATTTTTTCAATAACGGCGTCAGGGCCTTTTCCTGTTTCCGCGGGAATGCTTTTTTCATAAAGCACACTTCCGGTTTTATCGATCGCGACAGATTTGATATTTGTGCCGCCCAGATCTAACCCGGCGTAATATTCAGTACCGATCATTTTTAGAATACCGATATAGGATGTTGATCTTCTTTGTTTGTTTCAGCTCTCCGGGGCTGTCCATATATTCCTCCCGATACGATAGATTATAAAATAACAGGCGGCTGATAAATAAACAAATACTTCTTGACATGGCCTGCCCTTGATATAAGCTGAAAAGAGTGTTCAAACAGGGTGGCTGGTCGATGGAATATAAAAAACCTTTTGTCATGGGCATAGACGCCGGGACAGGCAGCGTAAGGGTCGGTTTATTTGATTCCCGGGGAACACCCGTGATCTTTTCCACCAGGGAGTACAGCACCCGGTTTCCTCAGCCTGGATGGGCCGAACAGGACCCGGAAGAATGGTGGCGGTCTTTGATAGATGCGGCAGCCGAGGCTGTGAAAAAGAGCGGTGTCAGCGCCGAAGACATAATGGCAGTCGGGGTGGACGGAACATCCAGCACCGTGGTGTGCCTGGATAAAGATTTAAACCATCTAAGGAATGCCATCCTCTGGATGGACAACCGTTCAGCACAGCAGGCAAAAAGAATATTCGAATCAAACGACCCCGCGTTAAAGCGTTCAAGCGCGGGTGTCAGCGCCGAATGGATGATCCCTAAAATATTGTGGCTGAAAGAAAACGAGCCGGACCTGTTTGAAAGGACCTGCTGTTTTATGGAGGCTGCGGACTGGATAAACTACAGGCTGACAGGTGAGCTGTGTCTCAGCATCAACCACATTACTCACCGCTGGTTCTACAACGGCAGGGAGGGGGGCTGGCCGGACGCGTTTTACAGGGCGATCGGGCTTGAAAACATAACTGAAAAGTTCCCGAAAAATATTCTCGAGCTCGGCAGGGTGATCGGGACGCTGTCACCGGAAGCGGCCCGCGCCACAGGGCTTACCTCTCATACTGTGGTCGCGGAAGGCGGGTGCGACGCGTATATCGGAACGCTTGGTCTCAATGTCACAAAACCGGGACGGGCCGCGCTGATAACAGGATCTTCACATTTGATCCTGCTGGTCACCACCGGGAATATCAACGTCAAGGGGCTGTTCGGCGCGCATCCTGACTGCGTTATACCGGGGCTGTGTGTTCTCGAGGGCGGTCAGGTGTCAAGCGGTTCCATAATCACCTGGTTCAAGGACAACTTTACAAAAAGTGAAGAGATCGAGGCAGAAAAAAGGGGGATCGGGCACTACGATCTGCTCAATGAAAAGGCACGGGAAGTCCCGGTTGGCTCGGAAGGGCTGATAGTGCTCGACTACTGGCAGGGAAACAGAAACCCCTACACGGATTATCAGGTCCAGGGGGCCATCTGGGGTTTGACACTCAAGCATAAAAGCGGCAATATTTTCAGGGCGATCATGGAGGGGGTCGCGTACGGTACGGAAAATATATTACGTATCATGTCCGAAAACGGTTTAAAGGTCGACGCGCTGTATATCGGTGGAGGTGTCGTAAAAAGCGACCTGTGGATGAAGGTCCACGCGGATGTGAGCAACATCCCGATCCATGTCACAGAATTTTCAGAAGCAACTGTGCTGGGGTCGGCTGTGTGTGCTGCTGTGGGAGCCGGTATTTACAATGAACTCGCCGAAGCTGCAGAAAACATGGTAAGAATAAAACGGGTAATTGAGCCCGATGAAGAAAACCACAGGAAATACGAGTTTTATTTTGATAAATACAGGAGAACATATTTTGCGTTAAAGGATCTGATGCATGAGATGTCAGGAAAGCCTGTTCCGTAACACAGGCTTATTAAAAAACCGGAATTGCCAACAGCTTTGATTTCTCTTTTTCAGGTTAAAAAATTAAAATTTCAGATTAGTTAATCGTCTCTTTTTTATGCCATCCACGGTCCGGCCCTTCACGTACCAATATCCAGCCTTCTTTATAGAAACACTCTTCACAGATCATCTTTCCGGATGGCACTTGAAAATTAATTGCCCTTTTCCCACATCCTGCGCAGATCCCATATTGTTTTACAGGGGTAAATACCTTTTCTTCGACCCTTCTCACTTTCTTATGCTTCACGAAGTCCTCCATCTGTCCCGTTGCAAAACAATCTTTGCTGGAGGTTTCGGTTTTTCCTATTGGGTACCGGCCATACCTGTGCCCGGCCGAAATCATGGCCATGAAATTTTCAAATGGTATGTTGTTCTGTATGCTGTGACTTGAGGTAAGTATGTAACCACCTTTGGGGTTTATATTCTCTACATGCTGTTTAACATCATTCTGCACATCCTCAGGAGTGCCAAACGCTAGAGGGCCGGCGATATCTATGTTCCCGCTGATACAGATCTTATTGCCGTATTTTTTTGAAACTTCATATATGTCGGCGCCGGATGTTGGCTCAACAGGATTATACATTACAATACCGATATCGATAAGATCGGGGATTATTTCAACCGCGTTTCCGCAACTATGGAGTGTAACCGGTACATCATACTCACTGCACAAATTTACTATTCGTTCGTAACAGGGTATCGCCCATTTACGGGTCAAGTCCGGTCCCATAAGAAGGCTGCCCTTACCACCCACATCATCACCAATGTATACCCAGGATATTCCTTCCTCACAGGCCATCTTGATTATGTCCATATAATAATCCATGCACATGGAAATGACTTTCTCTATAAAATCCATGTCTTTTAAGATTTTAATCATAAACTCTTCAAAACCGATGATGAATTGATAAGGTGTCATAACTGCTGCCGCAGTCATTATTGTCGTGCCGATACCGGTACCCTCACATGCCTGGATGTATTCCCTTAAATAACGTCTCTTAGGTTCAATATCCAACTCCTTCGAATGAGGAATTACCCGATCGAGCTGCTCCCGGGTATGAATACTTCCATCGGTAATTATATGTAAGACCCCCTCCTCATCCTTTATTTTCAATGGAGCCCACAATGCCTCCATACCAACGGCATCCTGGCCAATTAAAGTGCATAATTCAATGTAATCCTCAATATCCATTGGCGGGGTTGCATATGTTTCTTCCGAAGCCCCTTTAGAGGAACCCAGCGTATCTCCGACTGTGCGTCCAAGTACCCGGCTCGTATGTTTGTCCTCAATGAGAATCTCAAAATTGGGGACCCTGTCAACGGTTTTGTGCTCAAAGGATGCCAGTACTCTTTCTATGTTTGGTTGATCGCACTGCATGATACATGCCCCCAGTAGTTAACTCAAAGGGTTATCGGGATTAGCACCTTAAACTTTTATAATCAAGAAAATGGCTTTTAATAAAGAATGCGGCTTGTCCGCATTAGGACTAAAACTGGCTTATTTCAAAGCTCCTGCAGCAAGGCCTTTTATCATCTGTTTCTGCAATAAAATAGTAAGTACAGCAATTGGTATCAGTGCAACTATTATTACCGCGCTCATCTGGCCCCAAAGCATACCTCGTTCCTGTCTGAATGCGCTGAGAACAACAGGCAGGGTGGCGCTGAATTTATTCGTCAGGATAGCGGCAAACATAAACTCGGTCCATGTCAGATACACACAGAAAAGCGCTGTCGCTATGATCCCGTTAAAGGCAAGCGGAATCGCCACCCGAAATATAATCGTGGCACGGTTCCCTCCATCAATGAGTACCGACTCTTCAAGCTCTGTCGGAATAGCATCGAAA
>DRHN01000131.1 GCA_011049595.1 Spirochaetota bacterium
ATTTAAAATCATGCTACAACAATCTCTATACCTTATGTATCTCGATCCGCATATTTTTGTCGGACATATAATTCAATCAATCTTTAGGACAATCAGAAAAAGACTCTTCTATCCATTTCCGTACACATTTAGGCTTTTTTGAATGAGTTGTCCGTTTTTCTTCAAAGATTGAACGCACTACATTTTTAGGTTTAGGCGGATCACCTCTTTTACCGACCAACAGACACTACTCCTTCAATAAAAGAATAGGATATTTATATGACTGATTCAAATATTTTAACCGGGAATATTTTCTAAGTTAACTTTCCACTTAAACCTCACTACAGAATTTTAGAGACTCATTCCTTTATGATATAATATTTTTTATAGGACCTGTGCCAATGGATAATAATAGATTTAATACAGATGCTCAACTTCTAAATGAACTACAGTACAGGATTATTAAAGACAAAAAAGTCCCCAGAATCTTATCAATCTGTTCAAATTGTAAAAAGATTCAAAATACAAAAAATAAATGGTACAAAATAGAAGATTATTTTAAAGAATATATGGCTATTAGTTTCAATCACAGTACGTGTCCCGAATGTAAAGAAGAACTGTATCCGAACATAATTTTTGAATCCTCTACAAAACCTACAATCAAATATACTGAAAATAGAGGCATCTTTAATTTATTGGGTATAGCATATGAGTCCCTTAAAAATAACGATATGGACGATCAAGCAAAGGAAATGTTGGACAGAGTAATGAAGGCAAACTCCAATTATGAGGTTTTAAATATCATTTCAGAATATGTAGAAGATGAATGAAAATGAGAAATGAATTTTTAATAGAAATTATTTTACTACTCCCCTATTACAAGATCCTTGAAGTGCTCTTCGTCAAAATGGGTGTATCCATCCTGAGTCCGTTCCTGTTTCCAACCTAATGCTGCTCTAATTTTAGCAGAATCTTTCCCTGCATCTCTTAATATAGTATTTAGTGAATGCCGGAAGCTATGAGGTTTAAGGTTTCTTGCGACACGATCTATTCCAGCTTTAACCATGGCACAAACAAATCGTTTTCTCCACCATGTATTTCCAAGTCTTGTCCCATCCGCATAACAAAATACTAAATCATTTGAATCTGATTTATTTGACCCAATTTTTAATTCCTTTAATCTTGAAAGAGTACGTTGTCGGAATAATAATACTGGAGTTATCCTTGTGTTATTCCATTTCGGCAGGCCGGACTCATCGATGTCTTTCCAAGCATCGTATACTTTGACAATACCTTTTTCTAAGTCGATATTCTCCCATTTTAATGCCAATATTTCTCCTCTTCTCATTCCTGTTGTAGAGGCTAATAAAAAACATGTATAATCCATTGCTTCTTTCCATGGACTAAATGATTCAATTGGAAATAATATGTCCAATTCATCAATTGTAAAAATGCCGGGTTTCTCATCAGTTTTTTTAATGTTCCCCAAACCCATAGTTGGGTCTTTATCAATATCTTCTCTTATTAATGCCTCTTTAAATATTGTCTTTACGACAGATATTACTTTATTTACAGAATTGATCTTTTCAGGAATGTTTTTAAGAAGGCGGGATCGGAAATCAATTAAATCAGCCCGTGTAATTTCTGCTAATTTATTTTCAGAGAGCTTATCAGGGAAAATATACTTCGCAATCCAATATCGCTGGTTTCTTGCATGTCGATGTGTTATGCTCTTCCGTTCATCCAATAATCGTCTGATATGCGGACAAGAATCCCATAAAAAGAAAGGGGCTGCGTACTCCCCGAAAGTTGTATTTTTAGCTACATTACTCTTGGATAATTTTAGAAACTCCTGAACATATTCTTCCGCTTTGTATTTTACAGCTTGTCCTGTTGATCTTGATACCCTTTTTCCCTGTTTATCATAGTAATAAAAATAGTACTTTTTACAAAAAAAAGCACCATGTTGAATGGTGCTTTTTAATTCATTGATATACAACACTTTATTGGGCGATATTGGGCTTGAACCAATGACCTCCTGCTTGTAAGGCAGGCGCTCTCCCAGCTGAGCTAATCGCCCTTACAAACCTGAAGATACGAAAAAACCATTTTTTTGTCAATAAAAATTGAGTACCCTGTAACAACTGGTCCGTGCGGGTCAGTCATGGGGCGACCCGTATCATTATACGCGTCTGATAGCAGATTCTTTCCATCATCAAAAATGTTAATTCCTCTCACCTATTAACCGTAGACCTTCGAGAGTTAGATCCAGATCGATTATGTCGATCTCCTTCGTCAGCGGAGCAAAGATTTCACTCAACCCGCCTGTAGCGATAACAGCCGCTTTTCCCCCAAGCTCGTCGCGTATCCGTCTGATCAAACCTTCAACCAGGCCGATATACCCGAAGATAAGCCCGGATTGCATGGAATTCGTAGTATTTGTACCTATAACATTGGGGGGCGGTACCAGATTGATGTGCGGAAGCTGTGCAGTTCTGGTTGACAGCGCCTGCGCCGCGACCTCGATACCCGGGGCGATCGAGACTCCCAAAAACTCACCACTCCCTGACACGGCGCTGAAAGTCGTGGCAGTCCCGAAATCAACAATTATGCATGTCTCCTTCAGCCGGTCATACGCGGCAACAGCGTCAGCCACAAGGTCCGCTCCAAGCTCGCTCGGGTTATCGATACGTATGCTCAGTCCGGTGCGCACACCGGGTCCAAGCACAAGCGGTTTCAAGCCCAGATAACGGTCAAAAAGGTCTTTCAGCACTGTTTTCAGATTAGGGACCACGCTTGCAATTATAACGCGGGATATATCCTCCAGCTCATATTTTTTATCTTTTAGCAGTGTTTTCAAGAGCATCGCGTATTCATCCGGCATTTTGTCATGGGCCGTCCTCACCCTCCAACGCGCGGCCCATTTCCCTTCACCCCACAGCCCCAGGACCATGTTGGTGTTACCTATATCGATACACAGAAGCATGACTCCCTCTTTTCGAAAAGTTAAGATATCGGCATGATCCCGAATAAAACCCTGTCCGGCTAAACGCTCGAGCCTCCGCGCTTTGTTTCGATGCCTTTCCATGAAGATACAACAGCCACTGTGAGGATCGCAGCGATCGCTGCTTCCGGGAGGCCGTTTGCGGCAGCAATAGTCCCTATGAGCTTCCATGGCAGAAATTTATATACCCCAAGCACACCAAGCACGAGCACAGTATTTGTCAGTGACCCGGCAATACCGGCAGCGACAAAAGCCGGAATTTCTTTAAACTTTTTTACACCCGCGTACACCAGCCACGCTAAAGGACCTATAAATAACCGCGGTAATATCGATACAAGAGGGTTGACGAACCAAACATCAGCAGGACCGGTGGGAGCTATCGCAGACTGCAGCAAACTGAACAGCCCGAAAATTAACCCTATTATTCCTCCAACAATCGGTCCTTCGAGCACCGCACCGATTATCACCGGTACATGCATAACTGTCAAAGAGGCGCCCGCAAACCACGGAATAAAACCCAGTCGTGTTGCCCCGAGGAATATAGATATCCCTCCCATAACCCCGGCAACAACGATCTTCCGAATTTTTTTATTCATGATATTTTCCTCCAAAATTGTATTCATTTTTTTTTAAATTAATCCGGCCCAGCCCAGCACTACCCTGTCTATTTTTAAAGCGCTCATCACCAAAGAAGCAGCAATGACGCATATACCGGCTGCCAGCCCTGCAAAGTCCTTGTACCCTGCCCTCATGCTGATGAGATGAGTACGCCCTTTTCCGCCAGTGTAACCGCGGGACTCCATTGCCTCAACCAGTTGAAAAGCATACCTAAGACTCTGAACAAATAGAGGTACAAAAAGTGGAAGCATCTGTCTTATCCGGCGGATAAAATTAAGTTTCCCGTACCCAAAGTCAGCCCCTCTCGAAGCCTGCGCCTTCATCAGATGTTCTGACTCGGCAGCAAGGATCGGAAGAAAACGTATAGCTATATTAAACACAAGAGCTAACTCATGAGCTGGAAATTTTATTTTTTGCAGCGGCCTTAAAAGGTGCTCGATCCCGTGAAGGAGTTGGGTTGTGCTGGTTGAAAATGAGAAAAGGCCCAAACCCATGACGATCACTGAAAACCGTCCTATCAGCAAAAGCCCTGCAAGCAGACTCTGGTCTGAAATTTTCAGTATCCTCCAATGCCATAATATGACTGCACTGCTTTTATACTGCGGGATGGCAAAAACCTGGATCAAAGCGAGCACAAGTAAAAACGGCATCACAGGCTTTAAAGCTGAAAAGGCGAGTTTTAACTGAATACGCGCGGCGATCAAACTGGCAGTCACAAAGGCAAACAAAAACACAAGCGACAGCAGGCTGCTGCTTATTATCGAAGCTGCAATAAGAAGCATCCCCATGATCAGCTTTACCCTCGGGTCTAAACGGTGTATAACCGAACCTGTCGGGATATATTGCCCGACACTCAGCTTTACAGAAAGTTCAAATCTGTTATTTCCCGGCATTCAATAAACTCCTGATCTCCTCAACAGTCTCATCTTCCGTCAGCACGTCCGGCGATACCGGCAGCCCCTGTTTTACCAGCTCTAAGATGATCTGAGCTGGTAAAGGGGCTGACAGCCCGTGCCTGGCAAGAATATCATGACCTGCAAATACCTCCTTTGCCGATCCTGATGCTACTACCCTGCCTTCTACAAGCACATAGACGCGGTTTGATAACTCCGCAATATCTTCCATATTATGTGAAGCAATAACAAGAGCCTTGCCTGTTCCCATCTTCCATCTGGATAGAATATCAAGCAGCTCTGAACGGCCTTCCGGGTCAAGACTTGATGTCGGCTCATCAAGCACAAGCACCCGGGGCTCCATCGCAAGAACCCCTGCCAGCGCCAACCGCCTCTTCTCACCGAGACTTAGCTCTGCAGTCAATCGGTCCTTATAGGCAAATGGTAAACCCACGGTTTCCATGGCAGCTCGAACGCGCTTTCTTATTTCTTCACGGGTCAATCCCATGTTCCTGGGGCCGAAAGCAACATCATCTCCAGCATAATGTTCAAATAATTGTTTTTCAGGGTTCTGGAAAACAAGCCCGATACTCTGCCTGACTTCCCGTATCCGGGAAGATAGCTCAGATATGGATGTCCCGTTAATGTACAGGTCCCCATTTTGAGGAACAAGCAGGCCGTTCAAGTGCTGCAAAAGTGTTGATTTCCCCGACCCTGAGGGCCCTATTATTCCGACAATCTCATTTATAAAAACTTTCATATTTACTTTATCAAGGGAGCGTACCTCGAGCGGGGTCCCGGAGAGATAAGTATGAGAAAGTTCTTTTACATCGATAACGGGAATATCGGTCATGACTAACTGTTTAAACTCCTTTCATAACACCTGGCAATTTCCGAAACAAGCCCGGACACGGATAAAATATCTTCAGGGAAGTGACTTTTTTGTTCCGCGATCCGCCTTGCGATCCGAACTGTTGCCGGAGGGGCAAGCTTTAACTCTTTCAGTTCATCCACATCATGAGTGAATATAGAGCCGGGTGGCCCCTCCAAACTGATACGTCCCTTTGATAGTACTATTATACGCTGTGCCAGGGCCGCCTCATCCATGTTGTGTGTGGCAGTCACAACAGTCATGCCTTTTCCATGCAGACGGGCGATCGTATCCATGAGCTTGAAACGGGCATATGGGTCAAGCATGGACGCAGCTTCATCCAGCACAAGACATTTCGTCTTCATCGATAACGCTGAGGCGATAACCAACAGCTGTTTCTGGCCTGCTGAAAGAAGGTGTGAGGGGCGGTTTTTCAACTCACTCATACCGACAGTATCGAGCGCCCAATCCACACGCCGCCGGATTTCATCTTGCGGGACCCCGAGGTTCTCCGGACCGAAAGCCACATCCTCTTCCACCACAGTCGCAACGATCTGGGCATCGGGTTCCTGGAATACCATTCCAACCGTCCCCCGGATATCCCGCATGTTGTCATAATCGCGCGTATTCAAACCGGAGATCCAGACATTGCCCTCTGCCGGTGTGAGAAGACCGTTAAAGTGTTTCAGGAGTGTTGATTTACCCGAGCCGTTCGCTCCGATTACAGCGACGTATTCACCTTTATTTATCGTAAGGTCGATTCCATCCAGGACAAATTCGGGAGCATGCCCATCCTTTCTGTAATAGTACCTTAACCCTTTGATCTGAATAAACTGCTTAGCAGCTTCCGGCACACCTTCCCCTTCAAAACTTATGTTGCAGGGCAGAACGAAAACAATTTTCGATTACAAGTTTAGACACACGGGTAGACAAAAGCAGGTAAATCGAGGTAATAAATAATCTTTTGTAGTTTTTCCCGGATGTCCCGGTCATAACAGATCCAAGCAACCGATAAAGCATCTTGCAACTTTTTTAACTAACTATCATTCAGCTAAAAGTTATCCGCCCGGATAATCTCTTGCTAATGAAATTGTTAATACCAAAACCCGGGTATGTCAAGAAATATCGCTTCAGATCCTGACTTCATTTAAAATGGCCTAAGGACCCGGTAAAATGGCCTAAGGACCCGGCAGGTTTTACCGGCTTTGGATTCAGTAACATCAACAATTTTTTTAAACTATCTTCCATTTTATAAAATTTCAGGTTATACTTAAAAAATACTTTCAGGTTATACTTAAAAAAATACTTTAATGATAATATCTGCTTTATATGTATGGGGGTGCCGGAAAAAGGTTGGAATTAACGGAACAATTAATAAGAGGGCTGCCAAAAGTCCAGCTTCATGACCATCTTGACGGGGGTTTGAGGCCAGAGACCATCCTGGAATTGGCAAAATCCCACAACGTAGAACTGCCCGAATCGGACCCCGGCAAACTTACCGCCTGGTTTTCAATGGCAACAAAAAAAAGAACACTAAAAGAATATCTCAAAGGGTTCCAATACACAACGGCTGTAATGCAGACTGAAGAAGCCCTCTCGAGGGTTGCTTATGAGATGATGGAAGACATGAAAAATGACGGCGTTGTGTACGTGGAAACCAGGCTTTCGCCGCTATTTCACACCGGGATGGGGCTTAATTATGACCAGGTGGTCGAATCGGTCTTGAGAGGCTTGAGAGAAGGTTCGCGCGTATTCAATGTTAAATTTGGCTTAATTATATGTGCCATGAGGACAATGCCGCCTGAAGGCTCGCTTAAAATGGCAGAAGTGGCGGTCAGGTACAGAGGGCAGGGGGTTGTCGGGTTTGACCTCGCCGGCGACGAAGTCGGCTACCCTCCCAAAGACCATCTGGACGCTTTTTATTACATCCAGCGGAATAATTTTAATATCACCATCCACGCCGGGGAGGCTTTCGGCAAGGAATCCATCTGGCAGGCCCTTCAGTACTGCGGGACGCACAGGATTGGCCACGGGTTGCATTTGAAAGACGACATCATGGCCCCGGGTAATCATATCTCGGAAATGGGGCACCTATCCCGGTATGTGCGGGACAAAAGGATACCTCTGGAAGTATGCCTGTCAAGCAACCTCGACACAGGGGCTGTGCCCGATCTAATATACCACCCTTTCCCGATCTTCTATAAAAACGGGTTCAGAATTACACTTAACACTGACAACAGGCTAATGAGCAACACAACACTGACAAAAGAGTTTATGATTGCCGTTAAACTTTTTGATCTTACATTTAAGGATATTGAGAAACTTACTTTGAACGGCATGAAGAGCGCCTTTTGTCATTTTCCTGAAAGGCTGGACCTTATTTACACTTCGATAAAACCGGGCTTCGCACAAATAAAGGAAAACAGCGGGAGTACAAAAAATAAATGAGCATAGATGTTTTCGGTCTTGGTAATCCGCTTGTGGATATTCTGGCCCGCATTGATGATGACTTTCTGAAAGAAAACAATCTCAACAAAGGCATTATGCACCTTATCGACGAAAATCAGAAAAAAGAACTTCTTGATTCGATCGATGACAGCCATATAGACATGGAGGCGGGAGGTTCATGCCCGAACACAATTGCCACCCTCGGGCTCCTGGGTATAAATGCGGCTCTGGCCGGAAAAGTCGGGGCCGATAAGCTGGGAACTATTTTCAAGGAGAAGATAACGCAGAAAAAGGTCCATTCATTCCTTAAAACCGAAGACGGAGATACAGGGACCAGCATAATACTCATAACTCCGGATAAAGAAAGAACAATGAACACTCACCTCGGAGTGTGCAGGGAATATAAAAAAGAAGACCTGCCTGCGGCAGTGTTTGAAAGTACCTCGATCTTTTATTTTACCGGGTACATGTGGGACACAGAAAACCAGAAAGAAGCAACCAGGCATGCTTTAGAAAATGCCGCCGAAAGAGGCGTTAAAATTGTCTTTGATGTTGCCGATCCCTTTGCCGTTGAGAGATACAGAGACGATTTTCTGGCTATTATAAAAAATAAAGCTGATATCGTGCTCGCAAATGCCAGCGAGGCAGAAATACTCACTGGGAAAAGTATAGTTGAAGGTGTAAAATTACTTGGTGATTATACCGATATAGCTGTAGTTAAAAATGGTGAAGAGGACACGCATATTTACTCAAACGGCGAGCTGTTAAAGATCCCCAGTTTCAAAACCGATGTCATAGACACCACCGGCGCAGGGGACAATTTCTCGGCAGGATTTATTTTCGGCTTGATAAAAGAATACCCTCTCAGCCTTTGCGGAAAAATAGCTTCCTTCGTTGCATCAAAAACAATCGAAAAAATAGGCGCTCAGGCCCCTGAAAATATAAAGGATCTCGTCGAAAGCATGTTTGAAAACGATCCGCGCTAAATACTAAAATGAATTACCCCTATTATTTTAAAGATCATACTCTGCAGCACCTTTTTAAAAACACCCGCCTTTTTATATTTGATATGAACGGTTTGATGATAGATGACGAAGAATTCCAGCTTAGATCTGTAAACATGACATTGAGGGACCTTAGTATAAAACTTAACGAAAACTACTGGATTGAAAATTGTCTCGGGAGACGGGCTGATGAATACTATCCTGATATTTTAAAAAAACATAATGTCGATATGGATAAATACTCAATTCCCATTCTTGTAAAAACAAAGAACTGTCTATATTGCGATCTTATAACTGGTTCTGTAAAGAGTATAGTAAGACCCGGGGTTCTTTCATTTATTGACTTTATATCACACAATAATGATCGTAAAACAGCGCTTGTCACATCCGCCCTTTTGGAAGAAATAGAAACAGTGATCGGCAAAAAAGCTTTGGATCTAAAAAAAATATTGAAATATATTGTTTCAGGTTCAGATGTTGTAAACAGCAAACCCGACCCCGAAGCCTATATAAAGGTGTCTGAACTTTCAGGGGTCCATCCAGCATCATGTCTTGTATTTGAAGATAGTGAGACGGGTATAAACGCGGCTTTTAACGCAAAGATGCGCTGTGTAGCCGTACCGAACAGATATACTGCCGACCAATATTTTAAAAATGCCGACCATGTTGTCGACAATCTGACTTCCGATGCGCAGATTTTATCGTAGTTTCCCTAATGCGGACAAGCCGCATTCTTTATTAAAAGAATTTTCTTGCCAAAAAAAAGTAAGAAAATTGGTATTAAGGTCCTAATGCGGACAAGCCGCATTCTTTATTGAATGGAGGTCAAAGATATGAACGGCTCACATAAAAGGCTGAATATCACCGGTGAGTGCTACAAAATCCTCGACTGACAACGATTCAGCCCTGATTTTTACATCCCGGAACCGATCTCTAATTAATTTTATTAATTCCTCTTTGTCAATTTTGATAC
>DRHN01000132.1 GCA_011049595.1 Spirochaetota bacterium
GGTTTTTGTGTTATTTTCAATTCAAGCAGTTTTTCTACAAATTGCTCAGCCTCCCATTTTGTTGTTTTTCCGGTTGAATGATGTATTCGTTTAGGATCATTAGCAAGACGATAGTACCATCTGCTATTTTTTTTATTTTTATCCCGTTTAAAAAGTGTGTAAGGAGCTTTATGCATATACTGTCCGTTACATTGTTAACAAATTGGTAACAATTGAACTGTATATATTATAAACTAAAAAAGCCACTCTGCCAAGAGTGGCTTTAATTACTTACATAACAATAAGTTAAACAATTTGCGAGAGGGGGGACTCGAACCCCCAAGCCGTACGGCACTAGATCCTAAATCTAGCGTGTCTGCCAATTCCACCACTCTCGCTTTTATCTATTAACCGCGCCCGTCTTCTGATCACGTTTATCAATATATCTAATATTTAGGAGGGAATTAAGTCAAGGTTTCTTTGGATGTTCGCTTGGTTTTTTATTGGATATCATATTAAAGTTGCTGACTTTTGTCATTTCATATCATATTTTAGAATTAAGTTTCGGGGTTTGGAGGATGTAATGATGAAAGGTATTATTGTGGTTTTGGGATTGGCGGCTATTTTGATTTTGCCTGTTTTCGGGTGCAGTAAAGATGAAGACTCTGAGAGTATTTTTTCGATAAAAACCGGGGGAAACACAGCCGAAGAAAATGTCCAGGAAACGGAGACACAGCCGGCAGTTCAACCGGTGACACAGTATGTTAAAACATGGGGTGTGTGGTTTTATCAGAACGAGCAGGACATTGGTAAACCCTCAAAGGACGTTAGTGAAAAGCAGTACATGGATTTCGGGAGCAAGGTGAGCACTCTTGAAAAAAAAGATATAAACGGCAAAACTTATTCGAAGGTCATGCTTCCGGACAGGAGCGAGTACTGGGTAGAAGCAAAGGCCCTTGTTGACAAATTTATTGTGATAACCCAAAAAGATGTTCTCTGCTACAAACAGCCGGACACCGACTACGCGGATACCATAATGCTTCAGCCCGGTGATCTGGGGTTGTTCTCGAGAGAGATGGACGGGTGGATAAACGCGGATTTTCTCGCGTACAGGCCTGTTGAGCCGGGCGGTGAAATAAAACGTGTTGGAAATAAATGGATCAAAGACGGGTATACAGAAGATCTCAGCACCGCGAAAGAAGCCTATTACCTCAGCCTCGCTTATTATTATCTGTACTCAAAAGAAAAAGACGTCAACAAAGCTATCGAGCGGCTTGAAAAGGCGGCATCCATAAATGTTACGGGTGATACTGAGATCACCTATGTGATAAACGACCTGCTGGCCGGGCTCACGGGTGAAAATGAGGAACCTACGGAAAGAGAAGGGGATGTCGAAATAATTTTACCCGTGCAGGATGACGGAGAATGAAACACCGGTAGGCCTTGAAATACCGGGCAACCTGTCTCAAACCTTCGCAAACCTTTAACCTTCATTGCTTTTCTTTTACTTTATTGCATATACCGAAATCTCATAATACCGATCGAGACCGTCAATCTGAAAGGGGTCGTGGTAGAAGCGACTTGGATTTATGAGGACAATATCACGCAGTTTCTCCAGGTAAACACACTGGAAGGGGATAACGAGCTTAAGCGTGTTGGGAATGTCGTTTGGAAGGGGACCCTGCCTATCGAATGGGCCCCGGAAAAGGTCAATCAGTGGGTACGCACAGGCCTTGATCTCACCGAGCTGGCTGCAGAATACCGTTCAACAGAATTTACCCAAATATCCCAGGGGAATATCTGGTATTTGATTCCTGTTTCAATGACACATGACTCGTAGACCCCGCCAAAGTCCGTTGATGGGTTCCGCCGCCAGAGGTGTCTCCACAGGCGTAACTTCCCTCCAGAACTTCCGGTAGTCCCTGTTGGATGTTTATTATCCAACGAGGTAGATAAATACTCAAGGTTTCGTGCGGCATTCTCATCCCTGTCAATAGTAAAACCGCATATCCCGCATACAAATTGCCGCTCCTTTAAGCTCAGTTCCGGTTTGATGCTCCCACATACAC
>DRHN01000133.1 GCA_011049595.1 Spirochaetota bacterium
TGGGGGCCATTAACAGCAGAGGCGAGTGGGTGAACAAATCAGAACTGGTTGCAGTTTATGAGGACGGCAAACCGGAGGACCTTGTGCCTTCATAACCCTTATGTTCTGTTTTTCCGTGCCGTCAGGAAGTCTGAACGAAACAGCGCTTTTCGCGGTTTTGCTTTCAAACCCTACCACGGCGTCACGATTTTTTTCATTGGAAATGTTTATCGTCCTCATAATTGACCCCTTACCCGTGCATAGCTTTTACATCATGCTGAAATCAAGCTCTTCCTATTCAACTTCTTCTTCTTCAACTTCATCGATCACCCCCGCTTCATCGAGCCGACAAAGCTGAACTCCATTTTTTGTCCAGTTAAAAGGTATACGAAGTGTTCGGTCCCGACAAGAAAGGCGTTCATTCCTTCATAATCTTCCCTGTAATTGAACGTGAAAGTGTATATACCGCTGCCCGATAATTGCTTTTGGAATTCTTCACAGCCGTCTTTACTGTCGAGCTGGTACACCGCTTTTATCTCGTGGTCAAATAATTCCTCGACTGTGACCCGGTCACCCAACTCTATCGGGGCCGAGAAACTGGAAGGCACAAGGTCCGCCGGTTTGCCGTCCTCATAAACTGCAACCAGTTCTGATTTGTTCACCCACTCGCCTCTGCTGTTAATGGCCCCCATACCAATGCCCCCTTTCGGGATAACAATAGTCCCGGAAGCATCCATGCTCACAAGCTCGCATTTCTCCCCCTTTTCATCAAGCGCGAGTGTTTCAGACCAGCCGTACAGTTTTTTCCTGTCCAGCTTTACCACCGCAAAAAAAAATCCCTTCCCGTTTATTTTAAAAACAAGCTCTTTTGCCATGACACCCCATTTGGCCATTACCCCAGTAAATTGAATTTAGAATTTTATATTACAATCTATTTATGCTGCCCCTCCCCCCTGATAAAAGTATTAATTGAAAAGGTAGTCAATTTCAATATGGAAATACCTGATTTTTATTTCGAATTACCTAACCCGGACAAGCCGGAACCAAAAAGGTTATAAAAAGTTCATTTGAAAAATTGTCTCTGTAAATCTTTTTATATAAATAGATATATAAATTCATGAAAATTTCTTTGCCCAAAAAATAAATAAATAACTCCTAAGATACTAAGACAGTATCGCTGCAGAATCAATTAGGGAATTTCGAAATAAAAATCATGATTTTCCTGATTGCATTTCTGGAACAAATCAGCGAGACTTATTATGGCAGGCTATCCATTGAATACAAGCCAACGCGTTAAGAAACTGTAATTCGGAATCTCACAGAAGGATAAAATCGATGAAAAATAAAGTCTCCGTTGCTGCAAGACTTTCGAAAGCGACAAGGGAGCATGTGTCGAAGCTGAAGAAGCTGCTGCTGGCGAGTGATGCTGATGCTGTGAGACAGGGGATAGAGATTGCCAGGGTGCTGGGGGACGTCCGGGTGTTTGATTATTTTCTGGAGGGGGTCACATATGATGAGGTCATGTTATAATAACTTCTTTACTTTCGTCTTTTTCCGGCCGCGGCATCGGCATCATTTTTCCTATCCAGGTTTATACAAAAGATTTTTACTCAAAAGAATTTTTCAATATCCAGTCAGCTGCCACAAAACAGCCCTCATGCTCAAACAATTCATCATACTGAGGTTCGATAATTATTTTCCCGCTATTGTCAATAACCCCTTTTTTGTCTTCTTTTGTAAAAACGGCAAACCCGTTATTAAAGTAATCAATATCATCATACAAAAAAGGGATGACAGTTTCTCCTTTTTTATTAATACATCCGTATTTACCATCCTTTTTTACTGGGCAGAGGCCTTTAAAAAAGGAGTCCGCATTTTCATAAATAAAAGGTATGATTGTTTTTCCAGTTATATCTATAAAACCAACATTGCCGTCCTTTTCAACATCAGCAAAACCCGAATGAAAAAATGAAGCATGGTCATATTAAAGAGGAATTACTTCATTTCCATTTTTATCAACAAAGCCGTGAAGGCCTTCCTGCATCATCATTACCCGTGGACCTTTCTCGATTTCATGAATATCAGCATTATCATCTTCCGGGTAGCTGACAAGTTTTTCGATGTTTCCACCCTGCTCCTCACTTTTTACCACACATATCAGCCCATCATGAAATTCATTATCAATATACCCTAAACTATCGTATATAGCCGGGACAACCTCATCATCCTTTTTATCTAAAAAGCCATACTTATTATTTTTGATAATTACCGCACGCCCGTCATGAAAACTTTCAGCATACTCATATTTGAGCGGTATCACAACCTCACCTTTTTTGTTTATAAAACCGTATCTTCTGTTTCTGCAGACACAGGCAAGGCCGTCATCAAAATCGCCAACATACTCGTAATCTGCATTAATGACAATTTCCCCTGATTCATCGATAAAATATTTTTTATTTTCTATTACAACACGTGCTAACCCTTCAGAGAATCCATCAGCATGATCATACTTGCATGGAATAACAAGATTGCCTTCTCTATCAATGAACCCGAACCTGTCTCCCATTTCTACCTTTGCAAGCCCTTCAAAAAAATAGTCTATACGGTCGTAAATGAACGGGACAATTTCATTACCTGATACATCAAA
>DRHN01000134.1 GCA_011049595.1 Spirochaetota bacterium
GCCCGAGAACGTATCGGGCAGGATGTGCTTCTTGAGTCTCTGGCGTTGAATCTTTGCGTGACGCCGGGTGATGCTCTTACCTTCCTCACGGAGCCTGCGAATGTGCGGGCAGCGATCCCAGTCGAAAAACGGTTGAGCATACTTGCGGAATGTGAGATGACGTGGTCGCCCGTGAGTTTCTTGGCTCTTAAGTAACTCGATAATGAAGTCTTCGGCTTTGCTGCGGGTTTTCTGACCAGTGGTATGAAACGTTTTTTCTCCGGCAAACCGGTAATACCACACGTTATCACGCTTGAATAGCAGATAGGGACGTTTCATGTAAAAATTCTTTTCCCATTTTTTTCACAGAGTGTGTTGAAGCCGGAGCCTGTAAAGCAGGGAACGAACGGATAAAAAGTTATGGTAAAATAAATTACCTTCGGGCAATACAGGATTCGAACCTGCGACCTCTGGCTCCGGAGGCCAGCGCTCTATCCAGCTGAGCTAATTGCCCTGTAAAATACTTCGATAATAATTTTTTTGTCGTAATATCCGGATAAAACAGTATAAACCGAAGGGAGCATTATGTCAAAGCATTTTCCAGGCTTGTAAAAATCAAATTCTATCGGGCACCAGCTGACCGCACGCGGCCCGTATGTCCGCTCCTCTCCGGTATCTTTCAGACACCTCGATCCCGCGGTCCTTAAGGATTGTTTTAAACTGGTTTACTTTACCCGCACGGGGAGCACAAAGGTCGTTACCGTCAACTGGGTTAAACCTTATAACATTGACGTGGGTTCCCGCCTGTTTTGCGAAATCGGCCAGCGCGTGCGCGTCCTTTGTTGTGTCATTTACATCCTTAATTATGGTGTACTCGATGCTGACCCGCCTTTTTGTTTTTTCCCGGTAGAAGATGACGGCCTTTTTGAGTGCTTTAAGATCATTATATTTCGAAATAGGGATGAGTTTTATTCTTTTTTCCTCGATAGCGGATCCGAGCGACACCGCAAGCCTTGGTCTTAACCCTGACAGCGCGAGGTCGTGTATCTTTTTGACAATGCCGCAAGTGGAGACCGTTATTTTCCTGAAGCCGATGCCGGCGTCGTGAAGCATCTCAATGGTTTTTTTGACATTTGTATAATTTAACAGGGGTTCACCCATTCCCATGAACAGGATGCTGTCAGGTATTTTATGTAGCTTGATAAGTGAATAAATTTCATTGATGATCTCCTCTTTGGTCAGGTTTTTAATAAGCCCTATCCTGCCTGTTGCACAGAACAGGCACCTTGCCGGACAGCCGGCTTGAGAAGATATGCAAAACGAAGTCCGGCCGTTTCTGTCGGAGAGAACTACGGCTTCTATACAGGTTTTATCAATCGGAAAGCTGTATTTCACCGCGCTCCTGTCTCCGGAATAAACAATTTTTATGGGCTTGAAATAATCAAGCACAAATTCCTCATTTAAAAGTTTTCTCAAGCTCAGAGGCAGGTCCGTCATTTCGTCGAAATTTTCCGCAAATCTGTTATAGATCCATTTATAAAGCTGGATTCCGTGGAAGTTCCTGTAGCCTCGGTCCAGGCAGTAATGCTCTAGCTCTGCTCCGGTCATTCCTATGATACTTTTTTTTGGTATTGTTTTAGAAATTGAGTTGTTCCTAATTAGTTTTTGATAACAACGCCGGGAGACCCGGTAAACTTCGGGGAACCCGACGATGTCGAGCCTGCCCGACTGGAAAACATTATTTGTGGTGTATTAGCAGTTTCATCCTGTTTTTTATATTCTCATTGTTTATCCCTTTTTTCAGCGCGCTGCTCAATATATCAATGGCTTTATCTCTTTCATTCATCTCATCATAGCATTCAGACAGCAGAAGCGTGATCTGTATATTAAGTCCCGATAGATTTTCCAGCTGGGTAAGATTTTCGATGGCTGCCGTATAGTTTTTTTCTTTTTTCTCAAGTATGCTCAGACCCAGGATGGCGTAGTAATCAAACTCCCTTTCAATAGCCTTCTTGTAATAAAACTTGGCGGTTTTCAGATTTCCGAGGTTCCGGTAGGAATCTCCCACACGAGTGAGGATCTTTTTGTTGTGCGGGTCATTTTCGAGTATTTTACGCCAGTATTCGGTTGCTTTTTCATAATCTTTTAACCCTCTGTAAGAATCGGCTATGCCGTAAAGGGCGTAAAAGTTTCGATTCTCCACTTCAAGAGCCTTGTAAAAATATTTTAAGGCATGGCTGAACTCACGTAGTTTTCTGTAGCAGTTGCCTGTATTGGTCAATACCTTTACATCATCAGGTTCAATTTCAAGAAGCTGGTGCCAGTAAGAAAGAGATGTGTGGTAATCGTTCAATTCGAAATGTAATAATCCAAGGCCTGAAAGAACATAGGGGTTCTTTCTGTCGATAGAAAAGGATTTATCATACCATGTAAGAGCTTTTTTCGGTATCTTTTTTTTCCGGTAGGTGTCGGCAAGGCGCGTGATTATAGCAATGTCGAACTCATTCTCACTGTAGGACAGGTATTCTTCCCAGATCTTTATCGCGTCATTGAAACGGTTAAGTCCTCTATAAGCGTCCGCGATACCGATTAGCGCGAACTTGTTCAGCGGCTCGGCCGAGAGTGCGAGTTGATAAAAATCCACCGCCTCGTTATATTTTCTTCCGGATCTTTTCGAGTCTCCCATTCCAACAAGAGCATAGATATTTTTTTTATCCATCCCGAGTATTTTTTGGAACTCTCCTTCTGCTTCCTCCAGCCGTTTTTCTCTCAAAAGGCGATAACCGGATTTGGAAAGTTCAGGAATTTTCTGCCACTGTTCATGATCTTTTTTTTGTTTTTTCATAGATCCTTCTTTTACTTTTGCGCTTCTTCATAGTCCAAATACCTGGCTTTTGGCTTCCAGGTTAAAAGGGAATTTTACCTAAATCTGTTGAAACGTCCGGCAAGCAATAAAATGAGATCTACCAGCTCTTGTTCAGGTGCCCGGCTTAGTCGGGTTCCCCGAAGTTGCCGGGTCTCCCGGAGTGGCACCATGAACTAATTACCCTCGTTCAGCCAATTTTTCAGGACAAGTGCCATGCGCTCAGTAAGTTCACGAATTCTTTTTTCATATTTTGCTTCAAGATAAAGATTTAAGGCTTTGAAGACATTTTTCTGGTCAAAATAATAATAATCCCCGATTCTTATCAACCCATCCTTATAAGCTGTAGTAACAAAGATTTTTTCCGCCTTCTCAATGTCCCCGTCATTTAACAACTCGTTTCCTTTTCTTATAAGCAAAATCCTTTCTTTGGGGGTCAGCACTTTTTCCATAAATATAGTTTATATTGTAATCAAGGTTTTTTCAATAAAGATAGTATAAAAATGACATTAAATGGCTGAATTTAATCAGATTTCAGTATATATTTAAAACAATCGACCAAACTCAGGGTTTCATTGATTTAAAAATTAATTTTTATCTTTATTCGAATTGACTTAAATATAGAGAATTCTTAATTTATTTTAGGTAATTAACTTAGATATCCTGCCATGAAGAATATATTTCTGGACTTAAATTGTTTACACGGCGATAAGGTGATTATCAGTGATGATGATTTTCACTACCTGAAAAATGTCAGAAGAATAAGAAAAGGAAATACTCTGGATGCGGTGATCGGGGACGGAAAATACCGGCTTGTTGTCTCAAATGTAGATAAAAAAAGTCTTGAGTGTGATATTGTTGCCGGCAGAAAAACAAGAAATGAAAACATTGTGCGCATTCAAGTGTTTCAGGGCTTGTTAAAGGCGAAAAAAATGGACTTTGTCGTCTCAAAACTTAGTGAGCTCGGTGTGGAAGCACTGTTTCCCCTCAATACCTCCAGGACTGTACCGGTGGTAGACCCCCGCGGCAGCAGGTCTGAACGGTGGCGGAAGATAGCGGCGGAGGGATCCAAGATATCAGGTATTGAGACTGTCATGCAGGTCAAAGACCCTGTTGATATATGCAAGATAAGGGGCGACTTTAAGTCTGAAGGACTTCCGGTGGAAGGGAAACAGGCACTGATAGTGTTCAGCACTGCTTATACCGGCTGCCATATTAAACAGCTGCTAGATACACTCGACTTTTCACATGATATGATGTTCAGCCTTTTCTTCGGCCCGGAGGGCGGCTTTTCAAACAAAGAAATAAAATCACTCCTTGATATAAACGGGATACCGGTTTCAATGGGGGGTCTGGTTTTACGGTCAGAGACCGCGACAGTTGTAGGTGCCGGG
Organism: Spirochaetota bacterium; assembly: GCA_011049595.1. GTDB lineage: Bacteria > Spirochaetota > B62-G9 > B62-G9 > DRHN01 > DRHN01. The sequence goes on from DRHN01000134.1 coordinate 4,237, forward strand.
TTTGTCCGGTTATATTATTCATTCAGAAATTAACTATTGAAAACCGGGATTATGATAATCAAAGGTAGTTATTTCCGGAAAAAATAAGGTTCAAAGTATGACAAGAGAAAGAATATTGGGGATCCCTTATGATAATTTAACCATGGAAAGTATGATCTCGAGAGTTGAACATTTTTTTCGTGAAAATAAACCCCGCATAGTTGTGCTCCTTTCTCTTCCATTATTAATGACTGCCCGGCGTATAAAACTTATCAAGATGCTTCTGGAAAGGGCTGACCTTATAATCCCGACAGGAAAGCACATATACCGTGCTGCGAAACTATTAAAAAGGCCTCTTGTTGAGACGATCGACCCATCGGTTTTTGTGAAAAAATTGATGCTTCAATCTGTTGAGCTTGGAAAAAAAGTGTATTTGTTTGGAGGAAAAGGTAATACCATTGATAGAGCATACGATAATCTCAAAAAGGAGATTTCAAAGCTCTTTGTCATCGGCCGACACAAAGCCAACTACAATAAGCGGGAGCATGATGATATCATCAAGGCCATCGGAAAGGCTTCGCCGGATTACTTTTTCATCGGGATAGGATCACCCGATGAAGAGAAGTGGATATTAGAAAATCAAAAGGAAATAAATGCCGGTATTATTGTACTTATTGAAGGGTTGTTTGATCTATTTGCCGGGAATATTAAAAAGGGAGTAAGGTATAAAAACCTGTTAATCGAAACGAAGGTCACAAACCGGAACATCCCTCACCCTCATTCTTTGAAAAAGTTGTGGATGGTCCCGGTCTATGTTATCGCTGTATTTATTGAAAGGATATTCTGGAAAAAATAATAATGGCTCAACTGACAGTATTGATACTGATTCAAAATAAGGAAGAAGGTTTATTATCAATTGCCGATCACAGGGAAAAGTCTCTGGTCCCCGTGCTTGGCGGGGCCAAAGTAATTGACTATTATATAGATCCTGTTCTTTCATCTCCTTTTGACAGGATCAAGATATTAATTGACAGAGATATGACAGGGATCAAGGATTATCTTATTTATACGTACAATTCCAACAAGATCAGGATCATAAGTGAGAAGGATATATTTCAATCGTTTTTGGACCTTTTAAGACTTAAAAAGGGCGACGGGATGCTGATTTTACGTGCGGGGGGGCTGTTCCTGCCTGACTGGAAAGATTTCCCGGAGTTTTTGAAAAAAATTCCTTCCGGTACTTATAAAATTACGACTAAAAACAAACATACCATCGGATATTTTCTGAGAGAAACCAAATTTGCCCGGAAATTAAAGAATTTCGGGCCTTCCATCGACTCAACATCCCCCAAAACGGATCAATTGTGGGATGTCCTGGTAAATGCTTTTGAAACAACCGCGAAAATTAAGGAATACGATGCAAAGTACCTGGGTCTATTGACAGCATTTGAATATTATACTGTTCATTTTTCATTGATGCGGAATATCGAGGAGTTTAATAATTACAGAAATTATCTGTCTTCGGCGTCTGTAAACGATGAAAACCTTGCACGGATACTGGGTTCTGGTTTTGTAAAAAACTCGCATATTTCATCGTCATGTTCGATCGAAGGGTATGTTGAAGGCTCGATCATATTTTCAAATGTTAAAGTGGGAAAGAATGCCCGTGTTCTGAACTCTGTTATTATGAACAATAACTACATTGGAGAAAGGGCTGTGATCCAGAACGCGATAGTATGTGACAACAGCGAGCTGTTTTCCAGGGTCTCTCCAAACATCGGGGAGGATGCCCGCATTGGTGAAGATGATTGTACAGGCGCCAATGTTCTTTATCCGGGACAGATATACGGCGGAGTTACTTTAATCGGCCAGAATGTTGAGATACCAAAAGGATTTAAGATATCAAGGAATTGTTATATTGCTTCGGGCGTGGATAAATCAACACTTAGGTTCAGAAACAGAGTAAAAGTCGGTGATTCGGTATTGCCTGCGTGATCAAACCTTTTCTGTTCAAACTAAAAAGTGAATTGGCTGTAGTTTCAACTAATGAGACCTTTTAATGAATGCTGGTAAATCAAATGATTAAATTTTACAAACCGTCCATAGGGAAAAAAGATCTTGAATCTGTTTTGTACTGCATGATCGGTGATGACCTGAGGCCGGGTGATCACCTGAAGACTTTTTCATCGATGCTTTGCAGGGAGCTGGACCTGTCCAATACAATTGTTTTCAGCATTTATTTACACACTTTTGAGAATATTTTTCATTTGATAGATGCCGCACCAGGCGATGAGGTCATTTTACCCAGCTTTGCAAGGTACGGAATTCTGCATGCTATCGAAAAATGCCGCCTTGAACCTGTGCTGGTCGATCTCGCCGATGATTCCCTTCTGCCTTCGATTGGCCAGATCAGGAAAAAGATCAGCAAAAGCACATGCTGCCTTTTTATTCCACAGATGTTCGGCATTCCCAATGACCTCTCCGATTATCATGAATTTCAACTGCCTCTGATAGAGGATATTGACGGATCGATCGGCTCCAGGGTAAACAGAAAACCTGTTGGAAATTTCGGTACATTCGTAACAATGAATTTTAACGACAATTCGATGCTGGTTACAGGCGGCGGAGGGCTTGTAGCTTCCGGGGACAAGAGGCTCAAGCATCTTGCAAAATCTATTAAGGAAAATTTATCCTATGAAGATTACCTCATGAGTGATTTTAACGCTTCGCTGGGAATATCACAGCTAAACCAGCTTAAACGGAGTCTGGAGATTAGAAGAAACATCGGGCAGCATTACGATAACGCGGTTATGGCCTCGGGTTGTAGCCTTGTCGGGCGGGATGAGGCAAAAGAGTTGTCCTTTTCAAGCTATGTAGTGAAAACACAAACACCGTTTAAAGATTGCAAGCAATCATTTAAGCGCTCCGGTATTCCTGTAAAGAGAGGGATCGAAAAACCGCTTCACTCTTTTCTGGACCTGGGGGTCGCTGGGTTCTCTAATACCGAAGAGATGAATAATAAACTTGTGTCATTGCCGATATATCCGGGCCTGTCAAGTGAAGATATCGAGAATATAGTTAAAGGTATAAGGACCATCCTTTAATTTTCCATTGCCATATGTTTACATATGGGTATTTTCGTTGATCATATTTTGATAATTAGTTCTTGGTAAAGAATTCATGTTTTAAATAGTTAAAGTATCTTCAAGATTATTAGCGAATTGAATAATAAGAGTTAAATAGAACTAATTATTGATTTGGTGATCTAATCACCAAGAACTAATTAGTTCTTGGTAAAGAATTCACTAAAACTAAATAAAAGTAGTGATTTTTTATTAAATTTATGAAATAAAAGGAAGAACTGACTTGTTTTGAAAATTATCTGATCGATCTACGGGAATCCTGATAATATTGTGTATATAAATGTAACACGGAGTGTGGTGTGAATTTAGTCGGAATTGTGATAAAAAGCAAAAGCCTGAAAGCAAATAAAGCCGCCGAAACTCTGGTTAACTACCTCGAATTAAAAGCAATCGGTTATTTCATAATTAATTCAAAAGAGACCGCATTTAATGAAGAGGTACAGCAAAAAATACCTCTAACAAACTTGTGCGTGACTTTTGGAGGGGATGGAACTCTTCTTTATGCCGCAAGAATATTTTCACAGCATGAAGTGCCTATCATCGGTGTAAATCTTGGGAGGCTTGGTTTTATAACCGAGTTCAGTGAGGCTGACGTGCTCGAGTGCCTGGAATGTGTCATAAATGAAAATAACGAGTTTGAGGACCGGATCATGGTGGATGTCCAGGTATTCAGAGATGGCAGCTATTTATATCGATCTACGGGACTAAATGATCTGATAATAAATACCGGTGGAATATCAAGGCTCATACAGCTGGAGGTTTCAAGCGGGAAGAACAAAATCGGCAGCTACAGGGCCGATGGGATAATTGTTGCGACTCCGACAGGATCGACCGCCTACTCTCTTTCTGCCGGAGGCCCTATCCTGGCACCGACCATGAGCGCGTTTGTGATCTGTCCTATATGCCCGCACTCGCTGGGAGCGCGTCCTCTGGTCGTACCTTCAGAAGAAAGGGTCATGATAAAGATAATGTCCGAAGACATGGAAATAATGGGGACGATAGACGGCCAGGTTGCTTTCGATCTGGAATTTATGGATGAGGTTTATATAGAGAAATCAAAGACCGTGACGAAACTGGTTTCTTTGGGGACAAGAAGATTCTATGATATTGTGAATGAAAAGCTGTACTGGAAGGGATGAGATGCTGAAGGAGCTGTACATAAAGAATTTCGCGCTGATCGATGAGTTGACGATTGCGTTTAATGAAAATTTGACTATCCTGTCAGGCGAGACCGGCGCGGGAAAGTCTATCATTGTCGGGGCACTGGGTCTCGTCCTGGGGGACAAAGCTAAAACTTCTTTTATCAGAACAGGGGCTGAATATTGCGTTGTAGAAGGCAGGTTCGAGGTGGCTTTTTCTCATCCTGTGTTCAGGATTTTAAAACAAAAGGGGATCGAGTATGAAAAGGATGGTCTCATTATATTACGCAGGATAATTTCAAAAAATGCCGGTTCGAAAACCTTTATAAACGGGCTTCAGGTCACGGTTAAAGATGTTCAGGAAATCACAGCACTGCTCATAGATATTCACGGTCAGCACGAGCACCAGTCTCTTCTCAATATTAAAAACCACCTTCTTCTCCTCGATCGTTTCGGCAAGCTCCGGAAGGACCTTGAGGTTTATCAGAGAAGCTACAAAAAAATTATCGATTTAAATGCGGAAATTAAAAAACATACTGTCGATGAGCGGGAGAAAGAGCGAAGGATCGATATCCTGAAATATGCAGTGAAAGAAATAGATAAGGCAAGGCTTGAGGAAGGTGAAGAGGAGGAGCTTGAAGAAGAGTACAAGGTTCTAAAAAATTATGAAGCACTGGTTTCATCAGTAACGAATGCATATAACAATCTTAAGCTTGATGATACCTCTGCAATGACGATGTTTGAAAAAGCGCTCGCTGAATTGAAAAAAGTAAAGGATTTTTCCAATGATGTTGCAGGGTTTACTGCTGAACTGGAAACGACCAAATTTGTTGTCGAGGATACAGCTTTAAATTTGAAAAATTATATTGACAGTATTGAATATGAGCCCGGTAAACTTGACACTATATTATCCAGACTGGAGTTTATTAAAAGTTTAAAAAGGAAGTATGGAGATACGATTCAGGAGATCAAGAATTATGGGCGAAAATGCGGGCAGGAGCTGGAGCAGCTCGAAGTCAACGAGGATGTAATAAAAGGCCTGAAAGAAGAATTGGACCGTGAGCTCGATAGCGCTCGTGAATACGCGGTGTCTCTTTCTGCTCAAAGACGCGTTTGCGCGCACGCTCTTGAAGAAAGTGTTAAAAAGGAGCTCGTGTATTTGAGTTTAGAAAAGGCAAATTTTAAAGTGGGCCTGGGATACAGGGAATCAAAAAATGGTCCGGTCATGATCGACAGTAAGAGATATGAACTCTCCTCTTCCGGGCTCGACCATGTGGAATTCCTTGTTTCAACAAATGTAGGGGAACCTCTTTTACCATTAAAGAGTGTTGCATCCGGCGGCGAGCTTTCCCGGATAATGCTGGCAATCAAAACAGTTCTCGGAAACGTTGACCAGATCAGGACTTTTGTTTTTGATGAGATCGACGCGGGCATTGGGGGTAAAGTCGCCTGGGCGGTGGGAAACAGGCTGAGTGATCTGTCCCGGCTGAAACAGATACTCTGCATCACCCATCAGGCGCAGATTGCGTCAAAAGGGGATCTCAATGTTTATGTTGCAAAAGTCAGTAAAGGGCAGCGCACGATCACGGAAGTTAAGCTGTTGAACAGTAAGGAAAAGGTACAGGAGATAGCGCGGATGATAAGCGGGCACAATATCAGTGACGCGGCAATTGAACAGGCATATGAAATGATTAAGAATTAGCGAGAGTCCTGAAGCGCGACCGGTCTGTTTTTGTACCTAAATAACAATTCCCTTGTTTTTTTTGCACAAACTATAGTTTGCAGGAAACATATTTAAAAGTCGGGCAAGCCCGACAACTTCGGGTCCCCCGACGTTGCAAGAATGTGGCTTGGCTACATCAAAATTCTGAAAATGTTTAATTCTACGGCCCGGGCCGGCAGCACTGTTGTAATTTAGATAAAAAACCCTTTGAGAAACGAGTATTTGGAGTTATAATGATAAGAAAGGATACATTATTATTCACATGAGGCAGGAAAAATTGAAAAGGAATTTTTTATTTTTGCTTATCTTTGGTTTGATCATTTTCAGCCATGGCAGTGTTTATTCACTGGACGATCTCGATGAGATCTACAATAATATTGAAAAAATGGCAAAAAAGAACACCCCGGCGTCTTATACCGTTGAGCTTGTGAATAGCAAATTCGATGAAGCATTGGAGGAACTGCCGGAAGATATATTGACCGGAAAAGGTGCACCAAAAGTAAAGATACAGTTTTCAAAAGGTGTAGGTGTAAAGATCATAATTGAAAATATAAAGAGTGAATATGCTTCTTTATTTTCAATGTATGAAGAGTATTTTAAATTTTCAGGTATCTCAAAGGTCCAGAATCCGGTCGAGTTCAAGCAGATAATTGACAGCAATAAGGCCAGTTTTTATGAAGAAAATGATGAGTTTATAGTGATACAGGCATGGGACCCCGAAAGTGATGTAAAAGATGAGAATTACGCATTGTTTTCTCTTGATAAAAGTAAATGGGTGATAATGAAAGCGGTCTACTATTTGGATGGCACTCCTTTTGTCCAGGCTGAAAACAGTTACAAATTTTTCGGGAATTATTACATGCCCTATAGAATCGAGCTGATATATCTTACTGAGGACTCATCTGATGTGTTTCTGTTCAGGGATTACAACTTTAGCCAATAGTCACGGATTTTCGAAACATTTATAAAATTTAATTGCGGCAAATATTTTTTAGACTTTTTCCATTCCACTATAGGGGTCAAGTGCCTATGGGCGATGCAATTAATAGTACCGATTATCTTCCTTACTCACGGGAGATGGTGAACGGTATCGGTGTCGCAGGGCCGCCGGCAGAAGAAGCTCAGTCAAACACAGAACAAGTCGATGTTAGCAGCGAAAAAATAGAAAATATTGATGAAGAAATCGGCGGAAATGTTGATGTTGTTGTTTAAATAGTCAGTGGCGAAATTCCGGGCTAGCCAGGGCGATCTATGCTTTCCGGCCCCGGATCGACCGTGCGTTTAAAGTTGAGAACTCGTGCTGAGCTGAGAAATTATTTAATTTGAATTTTGTGAAATACGATTTGGAGCACAAAATGGCCGGCACCAAAGAGGATAAGAATAAGTTTTCCGAAGAGATAGCCTATCTCAAAAGAAAATTGGATGAAATAAATCAAAAAATCAGTCATTTAGAAACCAAAAAAGGAGAAAACGAAAAACTCGATAAAATATTAATTTCATCACACCTCGTCGATCTGGTAACTGTTTACAACGCTATGACCGACCTGAGCATGAACCTTTTAGGTTACAAAAATGAGTCCTATCTCGATAAAGGGAGAAAAAGTCTATATAAAGCTATAATAAACCTGGAGGAGGTTGTTACCAATTATATAGATGTGCCGCTTGGGGGAAACCATGAATTGTTAAAATCCCTTGATACATTCAAAGATAAGGACAGATTGAGACTTGTGAGGAAAATAGGATACACTGTTTCTCTATTAGAGGACAGGTATGGCGACAAGTCGAAATGGAAATGGAGTTTTGTGGAGCTGGAAGGAAGATTTGCAGTTGTCGCGAAAAATCTGTTCGATTTTCGTACATACCAGGAGAAAAATGATCCGCGTGAAGAAGGCTTTCATGACCGCTACGATTACCTGTATCTTATAAAAGATTTTTTGATAAATGCCAGTAATCGATACAGGGAGAGGTATGAGTTGACAAATCAAACCGCTGATGACATGAATAAAGCGATCGAATACCTCAGGGGTTTAAAAAGAATACATATTCTATTCAACGAATCCGAAGAAGTGCAGAACATTGACAAGCGTATTGAGCTCTGGTCACAAAAATTTGAGACGGACCTGAAGGCAAAAGAAGCGCAGATGAAAGAAAGTTACAGGGGGAAGAAAAAGTAACAGATAAAAAATCTGCACCAGCTGTCACATGCACATGTTAACCCGCGTTTGCGAGGGATCTGCCCGTATAATCCTCCAAAAGAGCACCGGTTTTTGCCCCTACTAATTTTGAAACAAATTATGTATTTTTGTTGTTTTATATTAAAAACGTTTTATCTTGACGGATTAATATATATTATTATATTAAAGGTAGAAAAATATTATAAAAAACTACTATAGTTATAATAATTGTCCGGCCTTGATCAGGGCACTCTTTATGAGGTCAGCATGAGCAGTGATTATACCGAGGGTCTCAAGAACACACTTTTAGATCGAGAATTGAACAGGATGCTTACAATTACCGAAGCCGCTGAACTCCTGGGTGTAAGCTGTACATCATTGAGAAGGTACGCGAATGAAGGGAAGATAAAAGTGTACAGAATAGGCCCTGGAAAGCACAGACGGTTCAGGAAAAGAGACGTGCTTGAATATCTGGAGTACAATAGTGAATTTTAAATCCGGGTTTTTTATTTATTTGCTTTTTCTGTTTTTTTTTATTGCAGGATGTGGCGGGAACGGGGATAAAAGGACTATAATAAAAAGTAGAAAGGAACTTGGGCGGCAGAAGAAGGACACAGAGGAGCTGATCAAGGTAAGAGGTGAGCTGAAAAGGATAGTGGAGAGAAAGGTCCACGCGGTTAAACTTCTCGAGAGCATTGACAGAGTTCTCGGAAGAAAGTATCTGGAGCTCGGGAGCTACAACCTTGCTGAAGAGGCGCTTCTTGAAGCCGAGTTTTTAAAGCCTCACAGCCCGTTTATAAAGAAGGACCTGGGTGAGTGTTACTATTTTTTAGGTCTCTCCGCGCTGAATTATGATGAGAAAAAAGGTTATTTTTCCAAATCCCGGAGTTACTTTAAAAAAACGCTCGAGTTGGATCCAGAGCTGGCCGAGGCCCGATACGGGCTCGGTCTGCTTCTGTTTTTCGGGTTTTCCGACACCCGGGGGGCGATACAAGAGATGCTGGAAGTCCTGGAACGTGAAAAAAATCACGTGGGGGCACGGTTTGCTCTCGGGAGGTTTTACTATGAAAACGGTGAGCTGAATAAATCCCTTGGCGAGTATATTACTTTGACAAGAATACTCCCGGGTTCTTCACCGAAAAAAAAGAAGGCCCAAGACAATATCATACGTATCACCCGGGAATTGGGAAACAATGAATGATGATGAACAGCGGGCATTGATCATATTCAACAGGGTTACAAATTATTCACCGAAGCAGAAATTCGATCTTTTTGAGAGATATAAAAACGCGGCAAAGATCTTATCGAAAAAAATAGAGGCGGAGTCTGTTTTTCAAAAGCCGTTTAAAATAAATGGGAAGCCCCTGGATATTGAAAAAGAAATAATAGGTGCGCACGCTGAGCTTGAATATTACAAGGAAAATGAAATCGCTGTTATTGATATGAATGACAGCACGTATCCGGCGAGGCTCAGGTATATATATGACCCGCCGATCGTGATCTTTGTCAGGGGCCGTGCCGAATTGTTAAACGGTAAACACCTGGTGGGGATTGTAGGCTCCCGGAAGGCGTCAAATGCGGGCATAACTGTTGCCTACAGCGTGTCCAGGGAGCTGTCCTGTGCCGGGGCGGTTGTCGTCAGCGGCCTTGCGTCAGGGATTGATTTTTATGCGCATAAAGGAGCACTTGGGGGCCCCGCTTCCACAGTTGCCGTTCTGGGAAACGGGATAGATGTTGTTTACCCGAAGGATAATGAATATATGTATAAAAAAGTTATGAAAAAGGGCGCGGTTATCACGGAGTTTCCCTCCGGGATACCTCCCTTCAAGCAAAATTTTCCGAGAAGAAACAGAATAATAAGCGGCCTGTCTCTCGGGGTTGCGGTAGTCGAAGCATCAAAAAATTCAGGTGCACTGATAACAGCAAATTACGCCCTGGACCACGGGAGGGAGGTTATGGCTTTCCCCGGTATGGCGACTTCGGAATCCTACGGGGGCAACAACGGATTGATAAGAGAAGGCGCCCATCTTGTTGAAAATGCGTCCGACATTTTGTCGGTTCTGGGGATTGATCATAATAATGATAAATTAAATGTTGCATTACCCTCTTCTCAAATAGAGCGTGATATCCTGACTGTAATAGGGGACACAAAAGTCAGTTTGGAAGAGATAGATAGTGTATTGAAAACCCCTGTCTCAAAAATAACCTCAGCTCTTATGCTGCTGGAGCTCAAAGGTGCTGTGGTACAGCACCCGGGTAAAATATTTTCGAAAGTGTACAAATATGAGAGATAAGAAAAAAGAAAACAGCAAGGCTCTTGTTATTGTCGAATCACCGACAAAAGCAAAGACGATCAATAAATACCTCGGCAAAGGGTACAAGGTTAAATCTTCGATGGGGCATCTGATAGATCTCCCCAAGTCAAGAATGGCGGTGGATGTTGATAACAGGTTCAAGCCGGATTATATCACTATAAGGGGTCGAGGCAAGTTATTAAGCGAGCTGAAGACGGAAGCCCGAAAAAGTAAATACGTGTTTCTGGCTGCCGACAGCGACAGGGAAGGAGAGGCGATCTCATATCATATAAAAAACGCGTTAGAAAAAAAAGACTCAAGTGTAAACATAAAAAGAATTGTTTTTAATGAAATAACAAAAAATGCCATTCAGGAAGCCATAAGGAACCCGAGAGATATCGATCTTACTCTTGTAAACGCACAGAAAGCGCGGCGTATTCTCGACAGGCTGGTAGGATACAACCTTTCACCTCTTCTGTGGGAAAAGATCAAAAAGGGGCTTTCCGCCGGCAGGGTCCAGTCTGTTGCCCTGAAGATCATCTGTGAAAGAGAGGAAGAGATAGAGCGTTTTGTGCCTAGAGAATACTGGACAATAGAAGCTGAATTTAAAAAGGGGAAAAAGGTTTTTACGGCAAAACTTGTTAAGTTCAACGATAAAAAGGCCTGGATCGGGTCTGAAAAGGAGGCTGATCGAATTCTGGGAAGCGTAGAAAAAGAGGATTTTATTGTTACACAGGCAGATGAAAAAAAGAGAAAACGAATGCCGTCGGCTCCTTTTACGACAAGTAAACTGCAGCAGGCTGCCAGCTCAAAATTGGGGTTTCCATCCAAAAAAACAATGATGATCGCGCAGCAGCTCTACGAGGGGATAAATATCGCCGAGGGCCCTGTCGGGCTCATAACATATATGAGAACGGATTCGGTGAGAGTATCGGACGCGGTCCGTGAAGAAGCCGATAAATTTATCAGGGAGAACTATTCGGACAAATATATCCCGAAAAAACCGAATCAATTCAAAAACAAAAAAGGATCCCAGGACGCGCATGAGGCTGTGAGGCCTACTTCTGTTTACAGGACTCCCGAGGCAATGAAGCCCAGCCTGAGCAGGGATCAGTTCAAATTGTACAGGCTGATATGGGAGCAGTTTTTGACATCACAGATGGCTGAAGCACAGATGATGAACAAGACAGTGGATATTACTGCGGACGGCGGCCTTTTCAGGGCTTACGGCCAAAACGTCATGTTTGACGGCTTTTTAAAGGCCCTCAGGTCCAAAGACAAGGTTGAGCAAAAGCTGCTTCCCGACCTTTCTGTCGGCGACAGGCTGGTCCCTGAAAAATTGGAGAAGGAAGTCCATTGCACCGAACCTCCGCCCAGGTTCTCCGATGCCTCTATCGTTAAGTTTCTTGAAGAGTCGGGTATAGGCAGGCCCAGTACGTACGCGCCGATTATAACGACCCTGATCAGAAGATACTACATCGAGAGGGATAATAAGCAGTTCGTACCTACCTTTTTAGGGAAATTAACAAACAAACTGTTGACTCAGCATTTTTCCGATTTGATCGATGTTGAGTTCACTTCAAGCATGGAGGCAAAGCTCGATAAAATTGCCGAGGGGAAGCTCAATTGGGAAGAGCTTTTGAATGATTTTTATTTTCCCTTTATAAAAACGGTTGAAACCGCAAGAGAAAAATTGGAAAGTTACAAAGGCATCACTGACGAAGAAACAGATTATGATTGTGAAAAGTGCGGAAGAAAAATGGTTAAAAGGCTGGGAAAATACGGCTATTTTCTGGCCTGTCCCGGGTTCCCGGACTGCAGAAATGCCAAGTCTCTTCCTCTGGGAAAGTGCCCGAGGGCATTATGCGGAGGGGATGTAGTAGAGAGAAAGACAAAACGAAAAAGAAAGTTCTACGGCTGCAGTAACTATCCTGAATGTGAATTTATGACATGGAACAAACCCTCTGATAAAGAATGCCCGAAATGCGGCAGTATTACCATAGAAAAATCAGTTGAAGGGGGAAAATATATTGTCTGCCTAAATGAAGAGTGCGGGCATAAAACACCTGTTGAAAAAGATATAGAAAAGAATGAACCTGTTGGCGTTCAATAAGGTCGATCAGATGAGATTTGAACACTGCGTCAAGGATATTGAAAACACCGGTTTCAGAAAAGCCCTGGAGCATTTTTATAAATATCTCCAGGTACTTAACCGGTCGGAAAATACTATCCGCTGGTATCTGGCGGACAATGTCCTGTTCTTGAAATATGTTGAAGAGGAGCCAGGTGAAAAAAAATTAGCTGATTTAGGGAAAAATGACCTGAGGGATTTTCTGGCCGACCAGTTATCGCGGAAAATTTCAAGGAGATCTCTGGCGAGAAGGGTTTCAAGTATTAAAAACTTTTTCAAATTCCTTATAAAACAGGGCTGTCTGGAAAGCAGCAGTATCATACATATTGACAGCCCAAGAGGTGAAAAGAAATTGCCGAAAGTGGCCGCAAAAGAGGACCTCCTCGATATACTCAAACACCATGTTCCTGAATCCGCGCTTGATAGAAGGAATACGGCAATTGTTGCATTTCTTTACGGTACCGGTGCCCGTGTCAGCGAGATGATCGGGCTGGATCTGAGAGACATCGATTTCAGAACGGGCCTTGTGTCATTGAAAGGCAAGGGGGATAAAACAAGGCTTGTACCTGCGGGCCGCTTTGTGCTTGACAGGATAAAAGGCTGGCTTGATGTACGGCAGGCATCCTCAGAAGCGGTATTTACATCGCTTTCGGGAAAAAGGCTGACAGCACGCCATATCAGAAATATTCTTGATGCCGCTATAAAAAAAGTGTCATTGAATATGAGGCTCTCGCCCCACACTATCAGGCATTCGTTTGCGACACATCTGATGGATAAAGGGGTTGATGTAAGAGTTGTCCAGGAGCTTTTGGGTCATGTGAGTTTATCGACTACACAGATATACACGCATGTATCCATGGAAAGATTGAAGGCAATGTACAACAGGTATCATCCGCATGCGAAATAGGACCTAAATAGTTCCTGGTGACAACTTCGGCTACGACTAAAGTCTTCGCAAGTCCGGCGTGGCACCAGGAACTAATTATCGAGAATGCGGCTTGTCCGCGTTGAGGAGGATTTATGGTTAAATCAACAACAATACTGGCTGTCCTGGCTAAGGAGGGCGTGGCAATGGGGGGAGACGGTCAGGTAACGATAGGGCAAACAGTCATGAAGGGGAATGCCCGGAAAGTTCGGCGAATGTTTGACGGGAAGGTGCTGGCCGGTTTCGCGGGCGCGACTGCTGACTCGTTTGCGCTGTTTGAAAAATTCGAGGGCAAACTGAATGAGTACAGCGGTGACCTCGCGAGAGCGGCGGTGGAGCTGGCAAAAGAGTGGAGGCTCGACAAGGTCCTGAGAAGGCTCGAAGCGCTCATGATCGTCTCAGACCTGGAGAATATGTTTTTAATTTCAGGCGCGGGAGATGTCATTAGGCCTGAAGATGACGGCATACTCGCAATCGGGTCGGGCGGTGCATACGCTACAGCCGCGGCGAAAGCCTTTTTTAAATCCGGCGCTAAAATGTCCTTAAATGAGATTGTAACTGAATCGCTGAAAATTGCGGCTTCTATATGTATTTATACAAATGAGAATATTATTGTCGAGGAGATAACATGCGAAAACCGGAAGAAGAACTGACTCCAGTACAGATCGTCAAGGAGCTGGATACATATATCATAGGCCAGGAAAAAGCAAAAAAATCGGTTGCGATCGCTTTGCGTAACCGATACAGGAGAAAAAAACTGCCGGAAGATTTAAGAGACGAGGTGGCGCCGAAAAATATTGTTATGATCGGACCCACGGGTGTTGGAAAAACCGAGATTGCCAGAAGATTGTCCAATATCAGCGGTGCGCCTTTTATCAAGGTCGAAGCAACCAAATACACCGAGATTGGATATGTGGGCAGGGATGTGGAGAGCATGATAAGGGACCTCACAAACATTGCGGTAAACGATGTAAAAAAGGAACTTAGTGAAGAAGTGGAAGCGCTCGCGAAAGAAAGGGCTGAGGGAGATCTTCTTGACATCCTGCTCCCTCCTATATCATTTCCCCGTAATAAAAGCGCTGCCGCTGCACATGAAAGTCAGGATAAGGGTGTCGGTACCGCCGGGGCCAGTTCTGAAGAGAGAGGTACAAGGACCAGGGAACGATTCAGGGAGAAACTGAAAAACGGGGAGCTCGAGGACAAATTAGTTGAGATCGAGGTGAAACAGCCAAAAACCCAGGTCCTTGGTATGTTTGCCGGCACAGGCCTTGAAGACATGGACTCTAACCTTTCAAACATGTTCAGTAATATTTTTCCTGAAAAGAAGAAGAGAAAAAAGGTATCAATAAAAGAGGCAAGAAAGATACTGGAAGAGGAGGAAAAGGACAAGCTCATCGACATGGACAAGGTGGTCAAAATTGCTACCGAGAGAGTCGAACAGTCGGGGATCGTATTTCTCGACGAAATAGATAAGGTGGCAGGTAAGGGGAACAGCCATGGCCCTGATGTTTCAAGGGAAGGAGTGCAGAGAGACATCCTGCCCATTGTGGAAGGGTCTACAGTGACTACCAAGTACGGTGCGGTGAGGACCCACCATATTCTTTTTATAGCAGCCGGGGCTTTTCACATGAGCAAGCCGTCGGACCTGATACCCGAACTTCAGGGGAGGTTCCCTATACGGGTGGAATTGAAAAGCCTGACAACAGAGGACCTTGAAAAAATACTTACACAGCCGAAAAACGCCCTGGTCAAGCAGTACTGCGCCCTGCTCGCGACCGAAGGAGTCACACTCGACTTTAAACCTGACGCGATAAAGGAGATCGCCAAGATCGCTACTTTTGTCAATTCGCAAACGGAAAACATAGGCGCCCGAAGGCTGTACACAATTATGGAGCTTCTCCTCGAGGATGTTTCATTTTCCGCGCCCGAACTAAGCGGCCAGACCATACCGGTAACGGTCGATTATGTGCGCACGAGACTCAAAGAAATCCTGGAAAACAAGGATCTGTCAAGGTACATTCTTTAAGTACGAGATCAAAATTTTGTGAGATATGGTGAACAACGGCCTGTTAAGGGTTTTGTTATTTTACCGAGAATGTAATATAGATAATGCTTGAATCGGGTTTATACCGGAAAAGGGGTTGGATATATGTTTTTGGATTCCGGGTTTATGAAGACAATAGATATACTTCAGCGGACGATGTCAACCTCTGTTCTGCGTCAGGAGGTAATTGCGGACAACGTTGCCAATGCCGACACACCGCATTTTAAGAGAAGAGAAGTTGCCTTTGAAAGCGAACTGAACCGGGCCCTCAAGTCATATGACCCCGAACCCTTCCCGGCAGCTCTCACAAACCGAATGCATATACCTTTTTACAGACCTAAAAATTATAGAGAGGTAAAACCGTTTGTCCACCTGGAGTACGCGACATCATACAGAAATGACGGCAATAATGTCGATATCGAAAAAGAAATGGTGGACGCCAGGGAGAATGCACTCAGGTATATGGCGATGGCCCAGATGACAAACGGTAAACTCAGGCTGCTGTCTATAGTGCTCAGGTAAGGAGTTTTAGATGGGTATTTTCACTTCAATAAATATTGCTTCCACCGGTCTCACGGCCCAGAGACTCAGGATGGATGTGATTTCAAATAATATCGCTAATGCCAACACGACCCGTACGACGGACGGTGAGGCATTCAGGAGAAAGAGAGTGATCCTGAGACCACGAAATGATCAGCCGGAATTCAGGACAAGATTTCTTCCTCAGTCACTCTGGCACGGTATGGGAGAAGGTGTCAGGGCGATCAAGATCGAAGAGGATAGATCACCCGCCCGGCTGGTGTACGACCCTACACATCCGGACGCGGTAAAGAGCGGCCAGCTGAAGGGTTATGTTAAATATCCGAATGTAAATGTGGTAACTGAAATGGTGGACATGATTTCTGCCAGCAGGGCATATGAAGCGAACGTTACCGTCATTCAGAACTCGGGCCAGATGTTTATGAAAGGATTGGAAATCGGGTCCAGATAACCCGGATTTCACGAACATAATATATTTTTACGGAGGAAGCGATGTTGAGTTTTACTGGAGCGGAAGGTGACCTGGTTTCATTAAATGCTACAAATAAAGCACATTTCGGTTTTTCGGGCGGGAAACTTAAAGCAGGCAGTAAAAGTGACGACTTTGCCACTGGTTTTGCGAATGCCTTAAAGGAAGCTTTTTATAATGTCAATGATCTTCAGAGAGAGTCCGAGGAGCTCACCAGAGCCCTTGCTGTAAGACCCGACACTGTTGAAATACACGATGTTACGATAGCTGCCGAGAAAGCGAGGATAGCGCTTCTCTTCACAAAATCTATCGTCGACAAAATGACTCAAGCCTACAAGGAGCTCATTAACATGAGATAACCGCGCAGGCATTTATTGAGTTTTAGTTTTTTGGGAGGGGACCATGGATGCGTTTTTAAAAAGAATACTCGAATATGCAAAAAATTTATTATCGAAATTATCTCAAACTCAGAAACTGATACTTATAGGTGTTGGTGCTCTCGTAATTGTAGGTTTCTTTTTTCTCATCTCATTTTCATCAAAACAAACTGAGGCCCTTCTTTTTCAATCTCCTCTTGAGCAGTTTGACTTTGTAAGGATCACAAACAAACTTACGGAATGGAACGCGGATTACAATTCCCGGGACGGCAAGTATATCGTTGTGCCGGATGAAAACACTGGAGCCTATCTGAGGATGAAAATTGGCCAGGCCGGGATCCTGCCTGCCGGTATCAAGGGATGGGAGTTGTTCGATACACAGGCCTGGACCACCACGGATTTTGAAAGGGATATCAATAAAAGAAGGGCGATAATCGGGGAGATCACACGGCACATAAAGCTTCTGGATGACGTGGAGGATGTGAGCATCCAGGTCACGATGCCTGAAGCCCAGCTTTACATAGACAATGAAGAGCCTTTTACTGCATCCGTGATCATTACCCCGTCGCCATTTTCTGACATTATTACAAACAAGAAAAAGATCCAGGGGATAATAGATTTGATCGCCTTTGGAGTTGACAGGCTGAAACCTGAAAACGTTGTTGTCACAGATAACCATGGAAATATTCTTTCCGATTTTGATGCTGATGAGGATGTAAACTACCTGACAAGGGCAAAAGAAGAGTGGAAGATCAAGGAAAAACTCAGGTTAAAGACGCAAAGCGAGATCAGCAGCAAATTAAAAGGTGTTCTTGGAGAGGACAAGGTGGATGTGGCTGTGGAAATTGAATTGGATTTTGACCAGAAGAAAATAGAGAAAACCGAGTTTATTCCTATTGTAAAAAGACAGGACAACCCTGAAACCCCTTATGATGAAACCGAAGTCGTGCTCAATGTAATAAGGAGTGAAAAAGATACATCGGAATATTTTGAAGGTGTAGGATTTGTCCCTGAGGGTCCCCCCGGGGTTGAGCCGAATATTCCACCGGGCTACAAGGAAGCAATGGGGGAGGGCACCAAGTATGAAAAAACTGAAAATGTAAAAAACTATGAGGTCAGCCAGCAGATTTCATATATTGAATCCTCACCATATAAATTGAAAAGGGTTTCAGTTGCGGTGTGGGTGGACGGGAGCTGGAAAAAAGTCTTCGATGAAAACGGGAAACCTGTAATTACTCTGGAAGGGGTGATAGAGCGGGAATATTTACCAAGGACCCCCGAAGAGCTTAAAACTTTTGAAGAAGTAGTGAAAGCGGCGATCGGGTTCAATCCGGCCCGCAAGGACACTGTCGTGGTCAAAAATATTCAGTTTGACAGGACAGGGGAGTTCGCACTGGAAGACGCCTATTTAAAGAAGAGAGCCCAGATGCGTAAAACCCTGCTTTCAGCGCTTATAGCATTGTTCTCAATATTTATTGTCACCCTTGCTTACAGGGCGGCAGCGCGGGAAGTATCGCGTAGAAAGAGGATCAAAGAGGAGGAGCTCGCTCGCCAGCAGCAGCTTATGAGAGAGGCGGCGCTGAAATCAGCGGAAGAGGAAGGCGCCGAAGTCGAGCTTGCACCCGAAGAGAAGGCAAGACTCGAAATGCAGGAAAACGTCATGAATTTGGCCAGGGACCACCCCGAAGAGGTAGCGAAACTCATCAGGACCTGGCTTGCCGAAGAGTGATAGATAAATTAAAGAATAACCGATTGTACAGCAAAAGGTTTTATTGAGAACAGGAGGATGAAAAGATGGCAAAATCTGGCCCAAAACAAATACAGCCACAGCAGGTGTCAGTCGGCAAACGGACACTCAACGGGAGACAGAAAGCCGCGGTCTTTCTGGTGACTCTGGGTTCGGAAGTATCCGCGGAAATATTCAAACATCTCCGGGAGGATGAGATCGAGCAGCTCACCTTTGAGATCGCACGTTTAGAGACAGTGGATGCCGGGGAGAGGGACAAGGTTCTCATGGAGTTTCAGGAACTGATGATGGCCCAGGACTTCATAGCTTCCGGAGGGCTGGATTATGCGAGAGACCTGCTTGAAAGGGCGCTTGGTTCACAGAAAGCTATCGATATAATAAACAGGCTGACATCCTCATTGCAGGTGAGGCCTTTTGATTTTATAAGAAGAACCGACCCGAGCCATCTTTTGAACTTTATACAGGGCGAGCATCCTCAGACTATCGCTCTGATCCTTGCCTATCTCGAGCCCAACAAGTCTTCGATCATCCTGGGTGCTCTTCCCGATGAGATACAGGCCGATGTCGCAAAGAGGATCGCGACAATGGATAGGACCTCTCCGGATGTGCTCCGCGAAGTGGAAAGAGTGCTCGAGAAGAAATTATCCACACTGGCCAGTGAAGATTACACGGCTGCCGGAGGAATAGGAACGGTTGTTGATATTCTCAACCTTGTTGACAGAAGCACAGAGAAAACGATCATCGAATCACTGGAAGAGGACGATCCTGAACTGGCTGAAGAGATAAAGAAGAGGATGTTTATATTTGATGATATTGTGCTGCTTGACGACAGGGCGATCCAAAAAGTCCTCCGCGAGGTGGATACCCAGGACCTTTCAAAGGCGCTTAAGGGTGTGGATTCGGAAGTCCAGGATAAGATATATAGAAATATGAGTAAACGGGCGAGCAGTCTGCTGAAGGAAGACATGGAGTTTATGGGTCCTGTGAGGTTAAAGGATGTGGAAGAGGCGCAGCAGAAGATCGTTAGTATAATTAGAAAGCTGGAAGAGGCTGGTGAAATTGTGGTTGCCAGAGCAGGTGAGGACGAGCTTGTCGTATGATCTGAACCTTGTGTTATTTCCAGGGCCGGCCGGGCCAGGTAAATACTATTTTTTGTTCGGAGGCGCTTTTGGCAAAGAAAATATTTAAATCCTATGAAATAAAAGTAGCCGAATCTAGGGTGTTGATCCCCCCTCCGCGTATATTTTCAGAGCAGAAAAAAGTGGAGGAAGTAATAGAGGAAGTGGAGGAGATAGGTGAGTTTCAACCGCTTGAAGAATCGGTTGAGGTTGAGACCCGTGACATCGAAACTGAAAGAGAAGAACTGCTTGAACTGGCTAAAAGAGAAACAGAGGAGGCCCTGCAGCAGGCCGGGATCATAAAAGAGGAAGCCGAACAAGAGGCTTTTAAAATATTGCAGAAGAAGAGTGTTGAAGTGAGGAAACTGAAGGAGGAAGCTCAGGAAGAAGCAGAGATAATACTAAAGGATGCGAAAAACGAAGCTGCCCGGCTGGAGAATGAGGCAAAGGCGAAGGCTGACGCAATCGTCCAGGAAACAAGAGATAAAGCTGTCGAGGAAGGAAAGGACGAAGGGTATAAAAAGGGTGAAGAAGAGGTGAACAGGCTCATCGAAAGGGTCCATGCTATTATAAACGCCGCCATCGACAATAAAAAGAACATTATAGAAAATACCGAAGAACAGCTTGTAGATCTGGTCCTTTTAATTGCCAGGAAAGTTGTAAAGGTAATTTCGGAGATGGAAAAAGACGTGGTTATTGAAAACGTCAGGGAAGCTTTGAAAAAGCTGGGAAAAGAAACAGAGATCGTTATAAAGGTCAACACCAAGGACCTGGATCTCACAACAAAAAATAAACGTAATTTTATATCCATGGTCGAGTCTCTTGAGCGGGTTAGAGTAGAAGAGGATGACCGGATAACCCGCGGTGGCTGTATCATAGAGACTTCTCTCGGAGATATCGACGCCAGGGTACAGACACAGCTTCAGGCAATTGAGGAAAAGATCAGGGAGCTTGTGCCGATAAAAGGGTGATTTTATCGGACCGGGTATCAATATATTGCGCAGGAACATAAATGGTTCAGAGAATTTTCGATAAATATGTGACCGCGGTTGAGCAGCTTGAAACCGTTGTCTATGAAGGAACGGTCAGTAAAGCGGTCGGTCTCCTAATTGAAAGCAAAGGGCCTCTTGCCGGCGTCGGGGAAATGTGCAGGGTAATTCTCCCTGAAAAAGGAAAAGAGGTCCCTGCCGAGGTCGTAGGGTTCAAGAACGGAATAACGCTTCTATTTCCCTATGATAACGACAGCGGCATTAAATCGGGCTTGAGGGTTGTTGCCACGGGAAAACCGCTTTCCGCGAAAGTCGGGGATGCGCTTTTAGGCAGAGTGATAAACACTCTCGGTAAACCGATTGACGATAAAGGTCCCGTTTATTATGATCAGGAATATCCAATATTCAATACCCCCCCCCACGTGCTTAAAAGAAGAAGGATCACGGAGGTACTCGCGACAGGTATCAAATCGATCGATGGGTGTCTTACGATAGGAAAGGGGCAGAGGCTGGGGATATTTTCAGGCAGCGGTGTAGGCAAAAGTACACTTCTTGGAATGATCGCGAAGCATACGGCAGCGGATGTAAATGTTATTGCACTTATAGGAGAGAGGGGCCGGGAGGTCCGGGATTTTATCGAAGGGGACCTGGGCGAAGAGGGGATGGAGCGGTCGGTTGTCGTGGTAGCTACCTCCGATCAGGCGCCTATATCCAGGATAAGGGGCGCATATCTGGCTATGGCTGTTGCCGAATATTTCAGGGACCAGGGAAAAGATGTCCTTTTTATGATGGATTCCATTACTAGGTTCGCGCGTGCGCAGCGTGAAATAGGGCTCGCTGTCGGTGAACCTCCGGCGACAAAAGGATACACACCGAGTGTTTTTTCTATATTACCGAAACTGCTCGAGAGAAGCGGTATGGCGCAGTCAGGGTCAATCACAGGGATATTCACAGTCCTTGTAGAGGGTGACGATATAAATGAACCTGTGTCCGATGCA
Organism: Spirochaetota bacterium; assembly: GCA_011049595.1. Lineage (GTDB taxonomy): Bacteria > Spirochaetota > B62-G9 > B62-G9 > DRHN01 > DRHN01. The sequence continues at coordinate 26,027 of DRHN01000134.1, forward strand.
GTTAGAGGGGTTCTTGACGGTCATATAGTACTTTCCAGAGACCTTGCTCAGAAGAACCAGTACCCGGCTGTGGATGTGCTGGCCAGCATCAGCAGGCTGATGCCCTACATCACTTCCGAGAAGCATAAAAGAGCAATAGGCAAGCTCAAACAGGTCCTGGCCTATTATTACGATACAGAAGATCTGATCCAGATCGGGGCGTATGTAAAAGGTTCTGATAAGAGAATTGACTGGGCAGTCGAAAAAATTGACGACGTGACTCGATTTTTAATGCAGGGTGTGGATGAGGATTTCAGCTTTCAGGATATTCAAAGCGGGCTTTTTGAGATATTTGATGGTGAAGGGGAATAATGGTTGGAGAAGTTTGTATTCAGGCTTGAAAATGTGCTGAAACTGCGTAAAAGAATGGAAGAGCGCATTCAGCTGGAGTTCGCAAAGAAGAGGGCTGAGCTTTTAAAGGTCGACATTGAAGTCGATAGATCCAGGGACACTCTTTCAAATTTTGTCAACGAGAACCTGCGGATGGAAGGCACATTTTTAGCTTCAGAGATATTGGCTGTTGATAATTATATTCACAGGGTCAGAGGAAGGATCCGGCAGTTGAAGGACCTTCGCATGGAAAAAGAGGATGAAGTAAACAGCGCGCTGGGGGTTCTCAAAGACGCAAGAAAATCAAGGAAAGTTATTGAGAACCTCAAGGAAAGGAAATACAGGAAGTATCTGGAGAAGCTGAACAGAGAGGAGAATGATGATATGGATGACATAACACAAAATATTGGTTTAAATATAGAGAAGCTGACCATAGATGATATTGTGTTGGAGGATATGTAATGTCAGAAAGCAGCGTATTTCAGAATATTGGAAACGTACTTTCGAGAATAGATGAAATTAAAAGAAAATATGGTGTAAATAAAACAGTTGCATACCCGGGTTTTGATTACTGGCTGGACAGGGAAATGCAGATTGAGCATGAAGAGGATGCCGTTGAAAACCTGCAGCTTGAAAAAAGTGTTGAAGAAACAGCCCCGGCGCGGGAAATACCGCTTATAAAAAATATGAACACCGGCAGCGGCACGAAAGAGGATACAGCACAGAATACTGACATGTTCGATGATATAATCAGAAAGGCTTCCCAAAGATTCATGGTCCCGGAGCAGTTGATCAGTGCCGTAATAAAACAGGAATCCGACTTCGATCAGACCGCTGTTTCGCCGAAAGGCGCCATGGGGCTTATGCAGTTAATGCCTGCGACCGCGACTTTTTTAGGGGTCGAAGATCCGTTCAATGCTGAAGAAAACATTTTTGGAGGAACACAATATCTAAGAGAGCTCATAAATCTGTATAACGGAAACCTGAACAAAGCGCTGGCTGCGTATAATGCCGGTCCTCAGAGAGTAGGAGAGGATATTCCCGATATTCCTGAAACAAAGGACTTCATACAATCAGTGCTTGATTATTACAATGCGTTTTCTAAATACGATTAACCGGAGAGAAAAATGAGCACCGCATCAACGATTACAAATTTGCTGAAAATAATTTTTCTGCTGATACTTATAGTCGTTATCATGCTCGGAGGGGTTTACTGGTTTGATCACCTCGGGCTTGTTGACTATAACAAATTTATCGGGGCTTTCGAGAAGTACATGCCAGTGTTTATGAAAAAGGGAGTGGAAGTAACGGATGAGCCGGCCCTTCTTGAGGAGGAATTTTTAAATAAAAGAGAAGAAATGCTGCTTGCAAAAAATCGGGAACTTGAACTTGAAAAGCAGGAGATAGAAAAAAAGAAGCTCGAATTACAGGAGATCGAAGCAAAGCTGACAGAGGAGACTTCCAGGCTTGAAGAGGAGAAAAAAGTATTAAGCGAAAAACTTCGTGAATACGATAATTATAATGAAAATATTAAAAGGCAGGCAGGGTATTTTACTAATATGCCCCCAGCTGCTGCTGTTGAAAGGATCGCGAAACTCGAAGATCTGCTTGCCATCGATATTCTGCGTCAGATTGACGCGGCCGCTGAGGAGGAAGGGCGGATATCGATGGTCCCGTTTTTTCTAAGTTTAATGGACCCTGAGAGGGCCGCGACATTACAGCGGAAGATGACAAAGGTCGGTGAATAGTACAGATGATAAATACACCAGGTCAAATTAAGACAAAGGATGTTATGGCTCCCCGAAAAGGTGCCGACCGGACCGGACCGAAGGCGGAAGAAAGTAAGGATAGCACATTTTCTTCATTTTTTACACAATATCTTGAAGCCGGGGAAAAAAATCGGGACAAGCTGAAGTCATCGAAGCAAAACCTGGAAAGTGCGGCGGTAGGAAAAGGAGTTAAAACCCGGAAAAATTTTTTAACAGTGAAAAAGCCTCCGGGCGGTAAACAGGGGCAGCGGGTAATCCGGCTGAAAAACCGCCAAATAGCATATCTTTCCGCCGGAATTTTATCCGGAACTCTAAAGGATAAAACATTACAAAACAGAAAAGAGGGCAGGGTTATTCAGCTGATGGCCGAAAATCGGCCATCCAACGGCCAGCTTCGAAAAAGAATACTGTCCCTTCAAGGTAAAAAGCAGCATTCGCTGTCGGCTCTAAACAAAAAATCAGCAGGCCGTAACTCAACAATAGAAAGAACTGTTGTTCTTGCCAAGAAGTACATCGCAGGTAAAAAACGTACTTATAATAAAGATGTATTGAAAGGGGAGTGGGCTGTAAAGGGCGGTGACGACGCGAAAAAAAGTTCAGCAATTACCGGAGGCGGAAAATCCGATAGGAAAATAAACAGTGCAAATAAAACAACAGGACCGGGTTTAGTAAAAGACAGGAATAACGGTCCTTCATTTAATGGTGCCGATGATAAAAAGAATGCTGTTTCAAAAACCACTGAATCTGATAACGTGCAGGGTAGAAAAACGGCCGTCGGTGAACTGTCAGATGCCGGTGTAAAGTATGATAATAATGTACCCAGGACAACAGTAAAACTTGATTATCAAATTAATAGAAATGCCGATGAGATATTTAATGACATAGTAAAAAGGTTTTCACTCGTAGTTAAAAAGGGAGGGGGCGAGGCCAGGATAGTGCTTCAGCCCGAAGTCCTGGGGCAGTTGAAAATGAAAATGAGTCTCAATAATCACGAAGTAAATACCTTCATGGTTGTAGAGAATGAAACCGTAAAAGATTTAATATTAGGGAAGCTGAATATACTGGAACAAAATCTTTTACAGCAGGGTTTCAGTCTGGGCTCGTTCCAGGTTGATGTAAAGGATAAAAACACCGAGCTCGGCACTTGGGGGGAAAAAGGTAAAAAGGGGCATCGGATCGATGACCTTGATGACCTTGATGAAGAAGATGGAATCCCGGAAATCGAAAAGAGTCCCGGCGTGCCCTGGATCTCGACAATAGTGGATCTCACAGCATAACAGGAGAAGGAAATGGATATGTCTTTTGCCATGAATACAAATGATTTGTTTAAAACCCGGCTACAAGTGGAAAGTTTCAATAAATCCATTGAAAAAGCGGGAAGAAATGTGACAAACACTCTCGGTAAGGATGATTTTTTAAAACTACTGGTGGTTCAGCTCGAAAACCAGGACCCCACAAAACCTCTTGATGATAATGAATTTATTTCCCAGATGGCGCAGTTTTCTTCTCTCGAGCAGATGACCTCGATTAATAAAACGCTGTCCAGTCTCATTTCCAATTATAAAGTAACTCTCTCCTATTCCCTTCTGGGAAAGCAGGTTGAGGTCCTGGACAGGGCAACCGGGGAGCAAAACAGCGGTGTAGTGTCCGAGATAACCTTCAGCGGCGGAAGATTCGAAGATGAAGTTCCTAAAATATCTTTTAACGGTTTAAGTTACAGTGTGGATGACGTAGTAAAAGTTTCGATGAGTCGGTTAGATTAATTAATATATATGATTCCGAAGATCCGGGAGGGGGCAACGCGTTAAAATGACAAGGAGTGTGTTCAAATGATGCGATCTCTTTATTCTGGTGTTTCGGGTTTGAGAAACCACCAGATCAGAATGGATGTCCTGGGCAGCAATATTGCGAATGTAAACACCTATGGATTTAAAAAGAGCAGAGTTTCGTTCCAGGACATTTTGTCCCAGACGATTTCCGGGGCGGCAGCCCCCACAGCTGAAAAGGGTGGCGTTAATCCAAAACAGGTCGGGCTCGGTATGAATATTTCGAGTATTGACACAATTTTTACCCAGGGCAGCCTGCAGACCACAGGACTGAACCTCGACCTCGCGATACAGGGGGAAGGTTTTTTCGTGTTGAGCAGGGGAGAGGAGCTGTACTACACACGGGCCGGAAGTTTCGGGCTTGATAAAAATGGTACCCTTGTAAACCCGGCCAACGGGTTGAGGGTCCAGGGCTGGCAGGCTGTAAAAGCGGGCACAGACTACATAATAAACACCTCCGGTGAAATGGAGGATATAATAATACCGATCGGCGGAAAGGACCCCGCGAAAGCGACGGAGATAATAAGATACAAGAGCAATCTCAATTCGGAAACTCCGCTTCTCCCTGAGGGCCGTGCGCCGACACCCGAGGAGGCGTTGAACTCGACCATGGTAACGAATATAGATGCCTATGACAGTGTCGGTAATGTCCACAGAGTCACGGTCGAGTTTACAAGGGTTCAGGGCGAAGTCAACACATGGCTTGCCTCGGCATTTGTAGAAGGAGCGGATGAAACATCCCTCACTTTTGATGTCGAAGGGCTGAACGGGAATGATTCGAACACCATCATCATGAGATTTAACAATCAGGGAGCCCCCGTTTCAATTGAAGACAGTCCATTAACAGCCGGGGCACCGGTCGATATGATAACCGATGGGCAGCTGGTCGCCACTCTAAATGTAGATTTTCCAGAGCTCGGGATAAACCAGGCCATAAATATCAATTTTGGTACCGCGGATGAATATACCGGGATAACACAATTTGCAGCCCCTTCCTCCGCAAAGGCGTACGAGCAGGATGGATATGGAATGGGGTACCTGCAATCTTTTACAGTTGACAGCTCCGGGATAATCACGGGAGAATACACAAACGGTAAAAAGGCACCCATAGCACAGGTCGCGCTCGGGACTTTTGTCAATAATCAGGGACTCGTCGCGGGGGGGGACAATACCTTTTCACAGACGAACAACTCGGGGATAGCCAATATAGGAGCAGCCGAAACAGGTGGAAGGGGGAAGATCACGGCAGGGACACTCGAGATGAGTAACGTCGATCTTGCTGAACAGTTTACAGATATGATCGTTACACAAAGGGGGTTTCAGGCAAACTCCAGGAGCATAACCACTTCTGATCAGATGCTCCAGGAGCTATTGGCATTGAAGAGATAGAACTGAAAATATAAAGAAGTAATAACGACTGAATTCGGATCCGGTTTTTAAGCTTGAGCAGCAGCCCCTTTTTTTAGGGGCTACAGCTGATTTTATAGGGACGGGGTTTTATTTTGATCAAGGTAACCCGGCTGAACAATACGGCATTCTGGCTGAACCCTCATATGATCGAACTGATAGACCAAAAGCCGGATACGACTATAACCTTGAATTCGGGGAAGTTACTGATAGTTAAAGAATCTCCTGAGGAAATATTTGATGAGATTGTGGTTTACCGGCAGAAGCTATGGCCGTTTGGGAACGAAAAATAGGTATATCTTATGCAAATACAATTTATTGAATTAAATAGATATCCAGGAGGCCTTTCAATATGGATCTAGGGACACTCGCCGGTCTTGGACTTGGAGCTTTTGCAATAATTGTAGGTATTGTTATAGCGGGTGGAATAGGCGGCCTTTTCAGTTTCATAAACATACCTTCCGCCTTTATCACCATAGCCGGATCTTTAGGAGCGGTCATGGTTACCACTTCTCTGGCGAAGACTCTCGGCGTAATTAAGTTATTTATGAACACCATAAAAGTAAAACCTATGGAAACGGACAGGATCATAACGACAATAGTTACTTTTTCTGAAAAGGCGAGAAGGGAAGGACTTTTGGCTCTGGAAGACGACCTTGAAGAGCTGGACGATGAGTATCTTAGAAAAGGGATACAGCTTGTCGTAGATGGTACTGACCCTGAGATAATCAGGAGTATAATGGAGACGGAGCTTAACAACATGCAGTCACGGCACGAGGATGGGATAAAGTTTTTTGAGGACTGGGGTGCCTTTGCCCCGGCCTTTGGAATGATAGGGACCCTCATCGGTCTGATCCTTATGCTTTCAAATATTGAAGATAAAAGCGCCATCGGGCCCGGTATGTCGACTGCTTTGATCACTACTCTTTATGGGGCAGTTTTGGCCAACCTTGTTTTTATTCCCATAGCAGCCAAGCTCACCTTAAATGATAAGAACGAGTCGCTTGTGAGAGAGATCATGATAGAGGGCACACTTTCGATACAATCCGGAGACAACCCCAGAATTGTAAAGGAAAAACTGATCTCATTTCTGCCCCCGGAGATAAGAGCGCAGGTAGCGGAGGAGTCAGGGGAGGGTGAGAGATGACAAAGCTGCAGACAAATACTATTGATATTAATGGTAATTTATATTAAAATTTAATTAAACGTGGCAAAGCAGTCGACATACCGGGCCCGATGGCGCTTTTGTCTTCAATATTTGAAAGCATAAGGATCAGCCCGA
>DRHN01000135.1 GCA_011049595.1 Spirochaetota bacterium
TGGACGGCAGCAAGTACTGTCTCATTCTACACCTGACCAACCTTGAACTGAAGGAATTTTATAAAACCTGCTAAATGACAGGAAAAGAGTTATATGTAAATAAAAATATCAGAGGTCTGAAACCATGGTTTTAGATATGACGAAGTTAAATAAGGAAAACGGATTTTTTCACAGGCGGACGAATGCTGTCGATGTAGAAACAGCGAAAATACCATCGGATTATAATAGGCGCGCAGCCGGAAGCTGCGTTGCCGTTTCACCGGATAAAGCGGAACCTGTCCCCATGCAGAAGGTTTCCTCAAGAAAGGAAGTGCTCGACATATTCGAACAATGGGTGTCCGGGCAGAATGCCGAGGGCCTGGTGGTAAGAAGTGAGCAGCCGGTGGTGTTTAAAGTCAAACCAAAGCACTCGATTGACGCTGTTGTTGCGGGCTACACCGAAGGTATTGGCGAAAACAGCGGTCAGGTGAGAGACATAATGTTCGCTGTGATGCGCGAAGACGGGAACTTTCAGCTGATAGGGGTGACGGGAAACTGGATATTGGAAAATTCTTTTGAATGAAAATCTTCAGTATAAACTTGGGTAGGAAAAGAGGATGTGGATGCCGCGGTCGAAAAAAGGTAAAAGTAAAGAAGCTTTTATGTCGGAATATAAAATGACAGGATAATGAGATCGGCCGATCAATTATTCATTTAATATTATTGGCAGATTATACTTTTTAAAAGTCTTATCATTTGTCAGTAGTGTCAAACCTTTTACGATGGCATGCGATATAAGCATCCTGTCAAAATGATCTTTGTGAAAAAACGGCAGTTTGCCCAAAAAGTAAGCGTCACTAAAATCAAATGGCAATTCTTCAAAGCCGGATTCAAATATTTTTTCTAAGTAAGTATCAGGAATTATCAATTTTCCAATTGATCTTTTAATCTCAATTTCCACAATGGAGATTGAGCTTATTAATCTTTTGTCTGCCGCTTGTATAATCTGCTTTGAATTTATTGTTAAATTTGATGAATTATCTAAAATCCATATGAGTATACCGGTATCTATCAGCAAATTCATAACCGATCCTTACAAATAATTCTTAAATATATCCTTCATTTCAGGACCGAAATCATTGAAGTCATCATCTATTTTTATCTGGCCTTTCAAGAGTCCAAATTTAATTTCTTTTTTATCAATATTTGCAGGCACAAGCCTGACCAGGGGTTTACCCGCTTTTGCAAGTATAATATCTTCTCCCGATAAAACTTTCAGAACTGGCTTTATGCATTTAAAAAGCTCTATCTGGTGTTTTCCCTTATGCCGTGGTCACACAATATCTCGAGAGCAATTAAAAAAGAGGAAAAGTATTACTTTTTTGACTGGACATGGGCAGGCAGTCCGGGGGCGCAGTTTGAAAATGCGGTTGCGGTATCGCTTTTGCGTCTTGTATGCAGGTGGAATGAGGTGGGCTCTGGTGATTTTGAGTTGAGATATATCAGTAATAGATCAAAAACAGGACAAAGTAAACAACCCCCCCTAAACATCCGCAAACCACAGGATCAACGCGGCGGTTAGAAAACAAAACCTGTTGAGCCGTGTAAAATTCGTATCTTTTATAGCTTTCCTGAAGGTAGATGAGCAGTTGACATCTTTGCATATCACATCTATCTGTTTGAGCAGCAGCTCTCCCAGGCTCGCAAACTGGATCCGGTCCCCGGTCTCAAGACTTTGGAAAAGTTTGTCGATTTTATCGGACAGATGGGGCCCGACACCGCGTTCGTTAATAAAATCTTTCAAATGGGATATTCCGACGCTGTTTTTCTTTAGAAAGGAGATATAAATCGGGTAAAACCATTCACCAAACCCGAGGATGTTTGCGATCGAAAGTATTATTTCGTCTTTCATGTAGGGCTGGGTTTTTTCTGTCAATTTAGACAGGAGGACTGCGATCGAATAAGGGTCCTTGAATATCTCAAGCGCGACTGAGCCGTGCACAATAAGGCGCGCGTTGTCAGTTTTTCTGACTATGTCTTCTATGTCCGAGAGGCTTTCCCTGTCATCCAGGCGCGCGAGGGATACCATGCATTTTCCGCTTAAAAAGAAATCTTCTGAATGAAGCTGCAAACGCAGTACAGGTATTCCTTCATTTATTTTTCTTTTTCCGATTATATCAGCGGCCAGATAAGCTGTAGTAAATGGGTGGTTCTTAACTTGCGAAATCAAAGAGTCTGCAACATTTTTATCCACTGGCAGCGTGCTTAGAGTCGTCAGTGCCTCTTTCCTGATAGTGAACCGGGGGGATTTCAATTTCAGCAGGATATCATTAACCGAGAGTTCAGATTTTGATGCGGCGAGCGCCCTTATAGTCCTCTTCTCCTCGGAAATGGTCCGAAATTTGTCAAGCCGGTTCAGCAGGCTGATAGTACGGATCTCGCGGGGGGATACAATCGCGGCAAGTACATTCCGGATCGGGTAAGCGCCGAGGGTTTCCATCCTGTTAATAAAGAAAATAATAACAATAATAAATAATACCAGAAACCCGAAATAGATTCGAAACACATTAACAGCGTCCAATGCAGGGTAATGCTGGAGCCGCTGCAGGATGAAACCGCCGGCTAATGCCCCTATTCCGCCCCCGAGCCCTCTTGTCAGAAAAAAAACGATCCCGAGATCGAGCCTCTCTTCGGCTGTAATCGCAGCGAAGAAATATGTCTGGCCCGAGTTTAAAACTCCATGGCTTCCCATGTGGTGAAAGAAGAATACAGCCGCGGAAAAGATCCAAACAGCCTGTTGATTTTTCATATCGGGTGAAAGGATTGTCGGTATTATGGCAAGTGCGATTATGCCGGTAAAGATGAAGTAAAGAGGCTTTGCTCCAAGCCTGTCGAGCATAAAACCGCTGACCAGGGCCATAAGGATCGCCCCTATACTGCCGAAAACTGTAAAGATCAAAACGAAATTATCCGGCTGCGCATAAACCATTTTTATGTATACGATGAGAAAGGGAGTGATCATAAATGACGCCAGGGAAATAAGGAAGTGGCAGGTAATAAATTGTTTGAATGGTTTCCGCTTGTATGCGATGGTAAAGCTGCGCCAGAGATTTTTTGATTCGGTATCGGTGGTGTGGCCCGGTTCGGGGATTTTGCTGAAAACGAAAGAAGCGTAGATCCCGCAGATGATCCCGAAAAGAAAAAAAGATGAGTACCTGAAAAGAGGAGCTTCCCTGCCCAGCAGCAGGGCCATGACGATGCTGACAACAAGCGTGACTGCGTGTTGTATCTTCTGCAGGCGTGAGAGGAACGCGCCCCTCTCGTTTTCCTCAACAATATCGCCTATTACCGGATTGTAGCCTGTTATCGCAATGCCCCGGAACACGTAGAAACCGAGAACGCTGAACACAATGACTCCGTAAACGGCAAGCGGTCTTTCCCTGATAGCAGCCAGAGGGATGAAAAGGATCGGCAGCATCATCAGATGACGTAAAAACCAGAATCTTCCCATTAAACCGACAGTCCCGTACTTTGGGACAAGCGATTTCCCGATGGGCATGCAGAGATAACTTATATAGGCAAAAAATGATATTATCCCTATGAGGAGACTGTCTGCACCGAGCCTAAGAGCGAAAAGTGTTATGGTGTTTCCACTGAGAAGGGTGAAGGAAATAATATTAAAAAAGGTAAAATGGTATAATTTATTTCTCGATGACGACATTACTCCGGGTGTGATTTCAAGCTTTTTCATGATATAAAAAGTGATTTGGAGATAACTCCAGGTATTACCGGGGTTTCCCGGTTAATGACTGCTTTATCTATTATAAGCAAAAAAACAAATTATATTTACAAAATAATATAAAAACTGATATAATTCATTCAGGATGAATGCATACTCAATCGGGGGGGAACGATCATGGATGGAAACAGACGGGAAAATATTAAATCAGGATTTCACGTTTCCATCGTTCAAAAGCAGGACCAACGTTCCGTGAAACTCACAGAGGGGATCGTTAAAGATATTCTCACGAAATCGACATCACACCCGCACGGAATAAAAGTACGGCTGGAAACTGGAGAAGTCGGAAGAGTCAAAATAATTCATTGACGTATATTTTTTACAAAAGGGAGGTCTTAAAATGTCCGCATATCTTGTCGCATTACTCAAAATAAATGATCGGAAGGAATTCGATAAATACAGGGCGGGAGTCCACGATACAATTGACAAACATAAAGGTGAAATCATTGTGAGTAATGAGAATGCTGAAGTCATAGAAGGAGAATGGCCGTACACAAAAACTGTTGTTATCAGGTTCCCCTCAATGGAGGCTGCAAAACGCTGGTATGAATCTCCGGAATATCAGGAAGTCGTGAAGCACAGGTTCCGTGCAGCCGAGACAAATCTGATATTTATTGAAGGCAGGTTATGATCACTTGAGGCGCACATGTATATTAGTCATTTATTGATAAACCTGTCAACAACGGAGCCCCGAACTCCGAATTTTTTAATAAATTCTTCCTGGTTCTTATGCTGAGAAATTATTCCAACACAGGGGGAAAGTCAGTTTCAGGTTGTGGGTTCCTGGTTACCATAAAAAAAGATCATTGAAACCGGTAAGTAATGAATTGATAATAAATGTCAATTAGTCGCGCGCAAAATTTAACATTCATAAAAATTGTCAAATAGTTCATCAAAACAGATTTGTTTTGCATTTGGTAAAACTGCCAGCATCCTTTCAGCACCGAATGGGTTTAATGTGTGCAGTATGATATCGGCATCAATACTTTCATAATCTTTCCACTACCGTATTTATTTGCTGCAGACCCAGAGCAAATAGAATAGCACTGCGTACTTGTTTTAACTTCTCTGAAAAAAGTGTTGTAATAAGTGAGCCAATTTTTTCTATGGAGACTGTCTGGATGTGATCCAAAAAAACGGCACAATCTTTTTGCATACCATCCACCCTGGAGAGATATACTTCGCTTGGAATGTCCCTGACAGTTGAGGTGACCGGTGCAATGGTAGTTTCTCCCAAATATTCAAGAACTGATTCCCGTGTAATAATAAGAACTGGGCGCCTTTTATCCGGTGACTTAAACTCGTACCATCTTATCTCTCCGCGTTTCATTCATCCCCCCAAACCTGTTCCTGCTCCCATACACTGAACTCGTCCTTATTACCAGGATGAATCTCGTAACCGTTTCGATGTTTTTTTTCAAGCTGGCTGGCATGAATATTTTTAATGGCATTCCGTAATGCCGCCCGGGTAAATGCGGATCTGGTTGTTTCAAGTTCCTTTACTATTTTGTCAACTTCTTTAATTAATTTTTCATCCAAAGTCATTTGTATTGTTCTCATAAATTAACCTCTGTTTCATGTGGATTATTATAGCTAAAATAATCCACATAGCACTATTTGAAAATCTTAATGAATGAAAAAAGGTAAATAAACTCGAAAAAGTGAGTTAAGCCCGGCAACTCCGGGTCTCCCGGCGTGGCATCAAGAACTAATTAATCAAATTATATCCGCTTTGATATTGGTATGTCGATGAAAAATTATAATAAATTGGCATTTATAAAATTTTTAATTTATTATTGTTATGGAGCAATAATGTATGAGCTGATTTTTATTTGGGAGTGAAAATGATAATTGGTATTCTCGCGATTTTGTTTTTCTTATGGCGGTCATTGAAAGCCAGAATGGCCAGTACTCCTTAACAATTGTTTTAATGAAATCTTTAAAAGATGCGATGTTCTACCGCAGGTTGAACAACGATCACGTGCAGTGCGTTCTTTGCCCTCGAAGATGCATTATACCGGAGGGGGGGAGGAGCTTCTGCCGGAATAAAGAAAACCGGAGCGGTAAGCTTTACACCCTGGTTTATGGAAAGTCCTGCGCAATCAACATGACCGGACCGGAGAACGCTCCTTTATACCACTTTGTACCAGGCCATGAGCGCCTCGCTCTTGCAGCTGTGGGCTGCAACTTCAGATGCAGATACTGCCAGAACTGGCAAATCTCCCAGGCGAGGACAGAAAAAAACGGATATTATGATCTGCCCCCAAAAGAAGCGGTTGAGCTTGCGCTGAAGAAGGGGGCGAAATCCATTTCCTTCACTTACACCGAGCCTATAGTCTCCTATGAGTATGTGCACGACATCTCGAAGCTCGCCACCGAAAGGGGGCTTTGGACCTCGATCGTCTCAAATGGTTATATAAACCCCGACCCTCTGAGGAAACTTCTCAAGGTAATGGATGCAGTTAACATAGACCTTAAGGGCTTCAGTGATAATTTTTACCGTTGCATTTCCTCGGCAGAGCTCAAGCCTGTGCTCGGTTCCCTGAAGATCGTAAAAGAGGAGAAAGTTTACCTGGAAATTGTAAACCTCGTGGTCCCCACACTCAACGACAAGCCTGATGAAATAACGCAGATGTGCACGTGGATCAGGAAGAACCTGGGTGATGAGGTCCCTCTGCATTTTACAAGGTTTTTTCCAGACTACAGGCTGACAAATCTTCCACCCACTCCCGTTAAAACGCTCGAGACGGCTATGGCAATTGCCCGGGATGCGGGGATAAAATATGTTTACATCGGGAACGTTCCGGGACACGATGCGGATAATACACACTGTGCAAAATGCGGTAAGCTTCTTGTCCGAAGACACCACTTCGCAGTATTGGAGAGCAGCGTGGTTGACGGCAGCTGCAGATTCTGCGGTGAAAATATTCCGGGGATTTGGTAACATCCTTCTCTTTAAAATATTTTTTTTACCAACCGCCATTCTTTTCCTGTAATTCTTAGTTAGCAGGTTGGCAGAATAACTGTAAAAACAGCACCTCCATCCTTTGCGTTTCCTGCTTTAATAGTCCCGTTATGGTCTTCAATAATTCCATTACAAATCGATAGTCCCACACCCATACCCATAGTCTTCTTTCGCGTGTAAAATGGGTCGAATATATGCTCCAGGTCCTTTTCGGCAATACCGGGCCCTGTGTCAGAGACCTGGATGATAATGCTGTCTTTTTCAAGCTTTGTTTTTATAGAAATTTCTCCACCGATCTTCGCCCGCTCTTTCCATCTGGTTCCGGATTTAGAAACACCGGACATGGCCTCAACCGAATTATTGATTAAATTAAGGAAAACGTGTCCCAGCTGCTGCGGTGAAGCGATAATATCAGGAACCTTTGGGGATAGATCTGTTTCGATCTTAACTTTGTTTAGTTTTAGATGACTTTTCATAAGCGCAACAGTGCTATCCGCGATTGCGTTCACATTTATCCTTTGTTTGTTTTCTTGTCCCGGTCGATTAAGATCCATAAGCTTTTTTACCGTATCCCTAACATTGCTAAACGCTTTTTTCAGGATATCAATATCACCTATCAGTTCCTTATTACCCTCATTTTCCATTTTCATCTTACCGAGTAAAACAGTTATGGCCTGAAGAGGTGAATTGATCTCATGGGCAACTGAGGCAGCTAATTGACCGGTTGCAGCTAATCTTTCTGATCGTATGATGTGGTCCTGTGCCTTTATTAATTCTGCTGTCCGCTCTTCCACCCGTTTTTCCAGTTCATCATGCGCTTTTCGTACAGATGCCTCCGCCAGTTTACGTTTCGCAATTTCCTTTTTTGATTGTTCATGTAATTTTGTATTCTCTACAGCTATTGCCGCATGATTGGCAAATAAAATCAGCAGGTCAAGATCAGCCTGCGTAAAACACCGATCTTCAAGGTCGCTGAAAACGTCAAGCACTCCTGTGACCCGACCCTGCCAGATCATCGGTACACAAAGAACAGCAAGGGAAGTATGATCTTCATCAAAGACAGCGGCGCGTTTACTCCAGGTTCTATAATCGTCAATGATAAGCGGCTTCGCGGTTTGAGCTGCGGTACCGGCTGCACCTTCGCCATACTTGAGTATCGTACCACTGTAATCACACGTAGTATTTAAGCTCACAACACACTGCACCTCCTGTTTATTTGGATCGCACAGGTACAATCCTCCACCCTTTGTGTTCAGCAGGCGTGCCGCCCTTTCGACAATCGTTTTGAGCAGTGTATTTAAATCATGAGGAGTGATGAGGTTGAGAATGGTTTCCTGCAGAGCTTCCAGCTCTACGGTCCTGCGACGGAGTGCCTCTTCAGCCCTCTTGCGTTTGGTGATGTCCATCATGCTCACCAGCATGTTCTTATATTTTTCCTCATCAGATGGAACAGTCAGATTAATCAGCAAATCCAACCTTTCTCCCTGAAAAGTTCTCCCTATCACCTCACTTTCGATATATTTTTTACCTTCAGCTATCGCTATTATCTCTTCTTTAAATATAGCAATTGATTCATTCGTTGCAATTTTATCCAGTGAACCCAACAGCTCATCTTTTGTCTCAGCTCCATACATCTTCAGCGTTATATCGTTGACATCCAGGACCTTGATCATTTTAATGATCTTTTGAATAAATTCGGGATGCTCATCCAGATATTTGCTTAAATCTATGATCCCCTGTGATTTCAAGTTCTGTATAGCTGTCCGAACTTCAGATAGGTCCTCTTCCCATAGTGAAACAAAAACGTTTTGAAATATATTTCGATACCGTTCTTCACTTTGCTGTAGAGCTTTCTCCATCAGTTTTCGTTCGGTGATTTCTCTTATAATGCAAACAATGCCTTCAGGGCCTTCCTCGTTATAAACCAGTGCGGCATTTGTCTCAATAAAGACAGTGCTGCCATCTTTACGTCTGACACTCATCCTGATCAGTTTTGAGCGGCCATCTTCGAATGCATCATTAAATAGCTTATTTACCGCTGTAAGATCCTCCGGGTTTAATATGTTAAGCTCATCAAATTTTTTTCCGATCATTTCTTCCGGCTTATACCCAATTATATCTTTTACTTTTTTGTTAACATCTATAATCTTACCATATTTATCCAGGTAGACGATTTCATCATTGGCATTTTCAAAGATCACCCTGAGTTTTTCTTCAGATTTTCTCAGCAACTCCTCTGTCTGTTTGCGATCCGTGATGTCGGTAGCTATACACAGTATACCTGCCGGGACAGGATATACCCGTACTTCATACCATCCGGTACGGCCGTCTTCATGGACAAAATCATTAATAACAGTCTCTGCCTTTCGAGATTCCATAACATTTCTGTATGTTTTGAAAAAAACGGTACTTTCGATACCGGGAAAAAGGTCGGTGATCTTATTCCCGATCAGTTTTTCTTCATGCATTTGTACAAGGTCGGCCGCACTTTTATTGACTATTGTGTATCGCCATTCCCGGTCTAAAGCATAAACAGCATCGGTTATGGATTCAAATATGAGCTTGTAACTTATTTCACTTTTATTCAGCACATCCCCCTCTTTTTGCTTTCTGTTTCAATTTTTTCTATCCCGCAAATATTTTTACGTGCCTCGTTTAATTCTTTGCTGATAGAACAGGATCCACTATAATAATCCCTGATACATGATGAAAAATATAAATGGGTTACGTTAGAAAATTATATCCATCTGCATTAATTATGTCGAGCAAAATAAATATTTTATTCTGGAATAGCTAAAAAGAAAAGAGCCTTGACATTGTCCATCATGTATTTTAGTTTGTAAATAAATATAATACCGACAGTTCCCGGTTTTCTCATACCGTTATACTTGAAAAACGAGTCATGTATGGAAATACATCAAGATTTAATAAACAAAGTTAAAGATGTGGTATTAAAATTCGATCCTGATGCTTCAATTATCCTTTATGGATCAAGGGCTAGAGGAAATTATTCACCGGAATCAGACTGGGATTTTTTAATATTGTTACACCGTAATATTAATGACCAAATAAAAACAGAATTACGTCATAATTTATATGAGATTGAATGGGAAACAGGAGAAGTTATAAGTTCAATTATCCACAAACACACAGAGTGGATAAATCCACGGAATAAAATCACTCCTTTTTATAATGAGGTTACCAATGAAGGGATCTCAATATGACATCTCCCTTAAAAGACCTTGTTAAATATCGTCTTGATAGGGCAATTGAAACTATTGAAGAAGCTGTTCTTTTAGCTAA
>DRHN01000136.1 GCA_011049595.1 Spirochaetota bacterium
ATATAACCTTGCCCACGGGGAAGATAAAAATCAAAAGTATCCAGATTACGGCCGGGGCCATGTACAAATATGGTTTTATCCTTCTCATATCGACCTTAAATAACGGGGGTGCACGATATTTATCCGATGCACCCCCTGCAGTGTTTACAATATTTTACCGGTACCGGGTTAATATAAAAATTAATTACTTGTAGTACGCGGAAAGTGGTTTTATCCAGTTTTTCCAGACGCTAACGTCCGGGTTCATTTCCAAATATTTATCTACCTGTTCCTGGACCAGCTCGGCCGCCTCAAGCGGTGTGGATTTCCCTGATAATACCTTTATAGGAGCCACATATGTCCCCAGGGACTGGACTTCCCATGGCCAGAAAACACTCAAATAGGGGCCGAACTTTTTACCTTTCCTAAAAATGTTCCACCTCATTTCGGTAATACTGTCTTTAAACTGCGCGGGGGCAAACCTTTTGTCAGCCGGGAACTGCCCGGTTTGCTCATAAAAAGCTGTAAGCCTTTCGGGGCTTCTCACTAATTCTATGAATTTTCCAGCTTCTTCCGGGTGCGGGGTCCACCGTCCGATTACCCAGTTGCCCGCACTTGATAAATTGACATAATTTTTATAAATTGAGTCTCCCATCACGGGCAGCATAAAAGCACCCATTTTGTCCAGCCCCAGCTGATCGGCGTTTCCCGCTATAAGGGTGTCGGGAATGAATGACATTGCTGCTTTTTCATTTATAAAGTGTTCAATTCCGCCCTGGTATAGATCAACCGACAGCAGGTCATCATTTACATAACCGTTAACCTGAAGATCATAAAACGGCATCATCCATTCGTACATTTTTGGTTCGGTATATTTCATCCGGCCTTCAAGTACCGCTAAAACATCCTGTTCGGTCGCCCACTGCAAACCAAAGCCCCCGTACAGCCAGTCCGCGGCAAAGAGGTCTTTAAATCCGATAGTAAAGGGGGTTATCCCGATAGCCTTCAGCTTTTTACACGCGTCCATTATATCGTCCCAGGAATCCGGCTGATAATTATCCCAGTTGGCGATCCCGGCGTTCTTAAACATTTCTTTATTGTATACAAAAATGTTTACAATGTTATAGAGCGGGAGACCGTACACGTCACCATTGTAATTGACAAGATCCGTCACCAGGGCGTTGTCAAGAACTTCCTGCGAAACGTAATCTTTCAGCGGATAGAAACTCTCATAATTTCTTACCACGTCGAATCCCGGCCATGGAGTCAGTATATCCGCTCCTGATTTTGTTTCAATTGCAGTCTGGATGGCCGGTACCAAACCATCGGTGGTCTGCAAAACCTCCTCGAAACTGACATAAGGATAATCTTTCTGAAATAATTCGAATGATTCGTGCATCCAGTCCTGGATCCCGGGCGCTTCCTGCTCGCCCCACCACCAGATGGTGAGCTCTACCGGTTTCATTTTTTCAGTTTCACCCGAAGAGCCTGTTTCCTTTTTTCCACCTGCTGAAATGAAAAACAAGCTGAGGCCAATTAAAACACCAACGGCAATAAAAACATATCTCTTCAATCTTTTTTTGTAACTATTCAGCCCTAATTTCAAAATATACATAAATTTCTTTCCGAATAAACTGGACTCTCACGCAACAATATGTTAATTTAAGACCATGCAAAAGGAAATGGTCATCCAAGGACGTCATATTTCAATAATTGACATTAAGGTC
>DRHN01000137.1 GCA_011049595.1 Spirochaetota bacterium
GCTGCCAGCTTTCTCAGGATAGCATAATTCCGGTCCGGGATGTTTTTTACAGTTATCGTTGCCATAACGACCTCCATATTTATATGGTTCCAATATGGTATTAATATGATGTAAAAGTGAACGTTTGTCAACATTTTTAGTGAATACAAGTTGGACCGGGTCTTATAAAGCTGGCACACGGGCCGGACGAGTATATCGAAGTCCAGTCAATACTGGACTCGGCAAAGATATTCGCCCTTTCCGCGATCGAATATTTGAATTGGTGACAGCACAGTGTAAAGCCGGTAGAAATAATAGGATCACTTTTTTAGCATCTGACTATTTATAATTCAATGCGTTAAAGGAGTTAGGCGGAAGACACGGGCTAACTTGCTTGCCGTCAAAACATCTTCCTTTCGCAATGCTTCTCTTACTTCATCTAATTTTTCTGCATCTTCAAGTGATAAATATGGTGCCCACCCTTCCGTTGAATCACATAACTCAATATCTACCTCTGCTGCATAGTTACCTTCATGCACAAGTTTTACATGCTTTCTCTTCTTCATTTTATTCTCTCCAGAAAATCATCCTTCCAAATGGAACAATCTGGTATATAAGCTGTAACTAATACAGCAGGTGTTGAAACATTCTTCGGTATACCCCACACCACATGTATCGGATTTTCTTCTTTATCTCTTTGTAATACAAGTACACACGGCCCCTTTGAGTATTCAGGATAATCCTCCACCACCTTGCCACTCTTCACACTTTCGATTATTTCTTTCACAAGAAGACCATCTTCAGCTAATTCGTCGTACCCATGATTAGATATTCTGATTTCGTCTTTTTCAATAAGATTAATGATTTTCTTAAACGTTTTACTCATTAGCAGTTATATAATAGTATATACTAATAAGATATCAACCTTTTTATATTTTGGATAACATTATCCCGATCACCAGCCCTAATATAACGAAGCGAGAATGAGAGTCTACGGCACTTTCTATTTATGAAAGTACCTCGAATATATATCCTCGATCTCACCGATTATTTTGTCAGACAGGACACGCTCATTTTTCTGAGATATAATATCATTTGCGATTTTCAATGCCTTTTGATAAATATCTTTTTCCTCAATACCCTCCCAGACACCCCGCGCCCTTCTGTCGAGCAGTTCTGTCTGCTCGTGCTCGGTTTTAAATAATTTCAATGTCTGTTCCGTCTCCAGAAAATTTCCTCCGGTCCCGATGTCTTTTATGAGGTCGGAACTCAATGCTTCATCATTTACTTCAATTCCTCTTAAAATATTTTCGACGTATTTCACGATCTCGTTGTCAATGACCAGCTGTGCTGCGTCATACTTCAATTCGCCTTCGAGAAGACCGGCACCCGCAAAAATGTCAACACCCGACAATAAATTCATCGACCTCTCGATCGCAGCCTGCTGATCGGGGAGCTTGCTGTCGGTCGCGAACCCTACCGTCGTGTAAAACATTTTGCAGTGTCTTGCCAGCTGGGCAGCGGCAGCGCACATTTTTACGGCTTCTGCGGCCCCCCAGCTGAAGGTCGCAAATCTCATATCAAAGATAGACGGCGCGCTGCCGTAAAAAACAGGGCATCCCTCATTCAGCATCTGTGTTATTATTGTCCCGCCTATGATCTCTGTGTGCATGACCGCCAGGTTCCCGGCAAGCTTTATCGGCCCGCTTAAACCGGACATCGGCGAGAGGATGCGACCCTGATCGGAATATTGTACCTGGCCGCCATTTCCGCGTTGTCGCACGCGTTTTTGTCGAATATGAGAGGGCTCGTCGCGGGGAAATGCACCTGGAAAAAGGTCTCTTTTTAAACTCCTCTTCACTGCCCGCGATCTTGAAGGCCATCTCCAGCACTGCTTCAAAACTTCTTATGTTTAATGTATCAACTAAGATATGTTTTGAACAATTCTCAAAACATATCTTCGCGGCTGTGATGTCCATTGCTTTTTCCGGGACATCGTTTGGCAGGACAGCTGTGGCATTATAATGAATGAATGACAAATTCTGGACTATTTTTGCTATATTCTTTACATCCCTTGAATTGGCTTTTCTGGTCGTAATATCTTTTTTATAGTCTTTTACATTTTCATACTCATGGATATTGATGCTTCCCGAAATCGGTCTGTAAACTCGTTTCTTCCCAAGCTCGATATCATATTTTGGGTCGA
>DRHN01000138.1 GCA_011049595.1 Spirochaetota bacterium
GCTTGTCGCGGGCGCTTTACATTACAACAGCGAAAGAGCTGCCAACGCGTTTATAAAAGTGAACTGTGCCGCTCTTTCTGAGCAGCTTTTACAGAGTGAACTTTTCGGCCACGAAAAAGGGGCGTACACAGGGGCGGACAAGCAGCGTATAGGGCGGTTCGAACAGGCTGACGGGGGCAGTATATTCCTCGATGAGATCGGCGATATGTCCCTCCACACCCAGGCAAAAGTCCTGCGAGTACTGCAGGAAAGAGAGTTCGAGCGCCTTGGAGGCAACAAAACAATAAAAGTGGATGTCAGGATAATCACAGCAACAAACAAAAAACTGCAGGAAGAAATAAAAGAAGGCCGTTTCAGGGAAGACCTGTATTACAGGGTGAATGTAGTGACTATAAAGATGCCTCCTCTCAGAGAACGCAAAGGGGACATACTGCTCCTGACCTACTTCTTCCTTAAAAACTTTTCAGGGGACATGAAAAAAAAGATAAAAGAGATCCACCCTCTCGCAATAAAAACGCTCACCGAATACTCCTGGCCGGGAAACATCCGCGAGCTCCAGAACACGATCGAAAGAGCCGTGCTCATGGCAGACCACAACGTTATCAAACCCGAAGACCTGCAGCTCCCGGTAAAAGCCGGACCGCTCAAATGGGACCACACCGTGATACAGATCCCCCCGGGCGGGATACATCTTGAAGAAGTTGAAAAGGGCCTCGTATTGCAGTCGCTTAACATGTGCAACTGGATCCAGAAAGACGCTGCAAGCCTATTAGGCATATCAAGCCGCGTGCTTAACTACAAGATCCAGCGCCACGGGATAACCCACCAGAACTGGAAGAGGTATAAGTAGATTAAACACATAAAAAGCAATATATTTTTTATTATTGAATAAAAGTATTCGGCCAAACTTATTATCGTAAAGGTGGATATGATGGGCCTTGTCAAAATAACGGGAAAGGTGGGAAAAGGTAAAAAGGCAACAGAGGTTGATTTCTTTGTTGACAGCGGTACAACCTTTACAGTCCTCCCGGAGGATGTTTGGAAAAAATTGAATCTTAAACCCCTCGAGAAATTAAAATTTACTTTAGCCGATTCAACGATTATATCGAGACAAATTTCAGAAGTCTGGCTGGAATACGGAGGCAGGGGCAGAACAGTTCAGGTAATACTCGGTGAACCTAAAGATGAAGCTCTTCTGGGTGTACTGGCTCTTGGAGCGCCGGGCCTTGTTTTGAATCCTTTTACCCGCGAACTGATGCCTATGAAATTGATGCTTGCATAAAGCAGAATATAATGCTGTACCCACTATTTCAATTGCCAATGCCGGATCTAAAGAAGAACTGCAGCACCTTTTTATTTTACACGATTAATTAGTACCAGGCTTCTCTTTTATTGTATTTAAATGCGCCAAAGCATTTTTATCCCTTTTTCTCTTCATCTTTCGGCAGCAGGGGTAATATTTCGGCATTGGTGATGTCAAATATTTTTTTCGAATCATAGGCAGGTTTTTCTACTTCTATCTCCGGAGTATCTCTTTCTGCAGTAGGTGTTTTAGCTTCTTTTGCCGTCTGTTTTGCTTCAGCTTTTTTACCTTCAGATTTTCTTTTTCCAGCTTTTTCTTTTTTCTCGTCTATTTTTTGCCCTAATAAAAAAGCCGCGGCATTCTTCATACTCTTAAAAGATTCGATCACCAGGGGCAGCTCCATGAGCTCGTAAATATTCTGAATGTCCGCAACCATGCGCGATATAACGATGTCGCCGCCAAGATCCCTGATCTTTTTCAGCCTGAAAAAGAAAACATCCCAGCCTGTAATACTGATGTATTCAACTCCCGCAAGGTCAACGATTATTTTATAACTCTGTGTTTCGATCAAGTCATCTATGTTTTTCTTAATTTCAGGAGCAGTTGTCGAGTCTATGTAACCTTCAACTTTGAGAACAGTAATTTCTTTGTTTTTCCCGACATTAATAACTTCTATGCGCATTCCTACCATAATAAAAACCGTTTGCTTGTTTTAATTTTCTCAGTAGATCATAATGTACATCATTAAAATAACTACTTTTTTGAAAAAAGTACAAAACATAACTGAATATTTATACCCAAATAATAAAACAGCATTATTAATCACGATATCGTAATTAAAATAACAACGAATTACATAAATGTGATTTTCTCGATCAAACATTATTTTTTCCAGCCAATTAACTCTCTAATTCACCTAATATAACACATTAAACCAATAGAATTCAATAAGTAGAATTGGCACACAATTTGCTTATAAAAGAGCAACACAAAGTTTTATTATGTAAAAAAGCTGAAAAAGGCAAACTGCTTCAAAGAGCAGGACGCAAAGCCGCTGGCCTAAGTCCTCACCCCAGGGGATAAGGCAGCAGGGCCGCCGGGCGATTACAGCACCTTCCTGAGTGCCGTTATACGCAAGGCAAAATAATGAATGGAGGTGCTGTAATGAGCACATCAAATAAATCACAGATGTTCAGAAAAAAAAGATTAAATAAAATTATCTCAACAAAAATCGGCCCCTTTGCGGCCTTTGTTATTCTCATACTCATACTTGCTTCATGTACAACGGTCAATAAGGACAAGGCCACACTCGTCTTAAGCATCTCGTCGCCATTTCAGGCTAAAACACTTCTGCCGAATATCGACATGACACCCGTAGATTACGACATCTCAGGTACCGGCCCCGGCGGCGCAGCATTCAGTTTCACAAGCGCCCAGCCCCCTGTCATGGCTTCCAACCTTGAACCGGGTGTCTGGAATATCACCGCAAACGCAAAAAATGCAGCCGGAACTGTAATTGCCATGGGTGAACAACATACCAACCTGTACCCTGGACAGTCACAAACGCTTAACATGACGGTATCTCCTGTTGAAGGCTACGGAACAGTCGACATAACGATGTACTGGTCACCTGATGACACCTATGACCCGTCTGTCACAGCACAACTTGTCCCTGATACAGGGGCACCTATCGACTTGGGATTTGTCATAGCGACAGAGGGCACTGCGACATACACTGGTACAAACATCCCGACAGGATACCACACCCTGGTAGTTCAGCTTCTTGACGGAGGCGAGCTCACCCTGGGAGCAGTGGAAGTTGTGAGAGTAATTGAAGGGCAGACGACATCAGGCACCTTTGATTTCTATGACATAAACATTGCTGAAGCCAGCATACAGGTCAACATAATCCCTGTAATGAACGACCCGATAGCTGTGACCATGAGCGGGCAGATCGCGGAGTTCGGAGTGGGAGGTTTTATGACCGTAGAAGCATCAGTACCGCCAGAAACCGGTAATGTGACGTATGTTTGGTACATAAA
Organism: Spirochaetota bacterium; assembly: GCA_011049595.1. Classification (GTDB taxonomy): domain Bacteria; phylum Spirochaetota; class B62-G9; order B62-G9; family DRHN01; genus DRHN01. Next base: position 3,346 of record DRHN01000138.1, read on the forward strand.
CGGGAACGCCCTGGCAACGGGAGCAAGTTATACCACACCCTCTGATCTATTTGTAGGAGTATACAGGCTTGACGTTGTGGCCTTTACGGCAGACGGCAGCAGGGCAGGCTCAGCTACCCATACTTTCAGGGTCCTAAACCTGGCACCTGTTGATGTAACTTTAGAATGGGACCCCAACACCGAACCTGATCTTGCCGGCTATAACATTTACTGGGGATACGCAAGCGGGGACTATACGTTCTCAGCTGACGTTGGAAACCAGACAACCTACACGGTTACGGACCTTATTCCTGGAATGACTTATTACTATGCTGCTACTGCTTATGACACCGACGACCTTGAAAGCGATTATTCCGACGAGGTTGTTTATATAGTACCAATTATTTGATTACCAACGATGTGATTAAAAATATTTTAGCTGGAAAATAGAAAAAAAATAGGAGGAGTTACAACTATGGCTAAGCAA
>DRHN01000139.1 GCA_011049595.1 Spirochaetota bacterium
AAAGCGAGAAAGAGTATTATGACTTTGAGCATGTGGAGCAGGGGATAAAACAGGTGCTGGTGATGCAAAAGCGAAAAGAGCTTGAAGAAACATTGAAAAATGAATTAATGGAGAAATCACAGCTTAGCGTCAACGAGCGTGCGTTAAAATCACTGGCAAAAAGGCTGTCTAAAAGAGAACAAAAGTCTTCATAAAAAATAATAAAATGATCAATGCAAAATAATAATAAGGAGGGTGTAATGAGTGAACAGCAATATAAATTACAGCCTACGGGTATAACGGAAATCCTGAAAACAGCTTTTAAACTTTACAAGGATAATTTCGGTCTATTTTTCGGGGTCACTTTGATAGTACTGGCGCCTGTGCTGGTTCTTTCAGGATTTAATCAATTAAAATCCACGCAGTTTTTACTGCTTCTAAGATTCCTTACAATATTCGGGGGCTCGATTGCAGCAGGTGTTTTATCGCTCTCGATATGCGGGAACTATCTTAATGACCATTTTTCAATGAAAGAACTATTCCGGCGCCTCAATCAGCGTGGGTTGTTCGCGATATTAGGGGCCGGATTTCTGGTATCAATAATGGTGACAGGGTTCGATCTTGTAAGAATCGGTCTGCTCAAAATTGGCATATACGGCACTGTATTCTTCATCCCTGCTGCGATGTTATTCGTGTTGGCCTTTGTAAACTGGAGCCTTTTTGTGCAGTCGGCTGCAATTGAAAACAAAAATGTTATTGATTCTTTTAAGAGAAGCCGGGAACTGGTGCGTCATAACTGGTGGCGGGTTTTCGGGTTGCTGCTGCTCCTGGGGATGATTGTGTCGATCCCGTTTCTGATTGCGTCAACAGCTGCAAAAGGATTCGAGCAATCCCTTTTTGGAGGGATGCTATTTTCTTTCATTACAATTGCTTTTACAGCGCCTGTGTTTATGGCGGCAACGGCGCTTCTGTACATTGATCTACGAGTACGAAATGAAAATCTTAACATCGAAAAACTGACACAGGATCTGCGGCAGGTGGAGGGCCGGGCAGGAAAGATCGCAATCGATGAAAATTACCTGAGGAAAAGGAACGCCCTGTTTATAGTTTTGTGCGCGAATTTATTTCTAATCATACTCAAGTTCGTGCTTTCAAGGGTCTCCGGCAGTGTGGCAATAGCGGCGAGCGGCTGGATGTCAGTGGAAAATTTCTTTTTGACAGGGGTCGTACTTTTTGGCGTAATCGTATCCGCACGGGATGAAAGGGTGTCAAAGCGGCTCTCAATTATCGAAAATGCCCTTGCGATCGCCATCTCCATTGCAGTGCTTTTCATCGCGGGCAACATGTTCGTTAAAATGTTTATAAAAATGGCCCAGGGCATGAAGGGCCCAGGGGGCCCTGGGATGTCTGCGGGCGGGCTAATGTACATTCCCGCAGTAACCATAGCGGCCATATTCGGAGCAGGTATATGTTATTTTATGTCGCAATACAAGATTTACATAGGTAAAAGCTGTAAATCTACCAGTATTGAGGCAGCCGGCCGACACTGCAGGCTGCATGTTTTCATGGAAATGGCCGTTGTTATCGGTTTGATCGGGGCCTGGATCGGGCTTGAAAAACTGAACCTGCTGGTAGCTGCATTCGTGCTCGCTTACGTGATATACACAGGGTTTACGATCCTCTGGCGCGGGTACCAGGGTCTCACTGCAGGATACCCGATGGAACACGCCTGCCATATTGAGCGCAATTACAAGCTCATCGGCAGCTTCATGGCAGTGATGCTGATACTTTATATGGCTACAGGTATTTATACAGTGAAGTGGAACGAAAACGGCGTATTGAAACAATTCGGCCGTGAAGTCAGGGTTATTGAGCCGGGGCTGTACTACCACCTTCCCTGGCCGGTCGAAACCGTAGAAAAGGTGAAAATGGATGAAGTCAGGAAGCTGGAAACGGAGCCGATTTTACTGGTTGCCGGCGACGAGAACCTCATAAAGGTTAGAATCGGTGTACACTACAATGTTAAAAACGCCTCGGACTACCTTTTCAACACCCGGGACCCGCGAAATCTTGTTTTGTACAACACCGAGACGGCGGTAAGGAATGTGATCGGGCGCATGAAGATAATAGGTGAGGCCCAGGACATAAAATATCTTCTTACCACGGGGAAAGCGGTGGTTGAAGCAACAACAATAAAATCGCTTCAGGAACTGCTTGATAAGGATCGATCCGGAACAAACGTGCTCAATGTTCAGATTTTATCTCTTGATCCGCCGGACGAAGTCGCCATGGCCTTCAGAGATATAGCATCTGCGATGGAGGAAAAGCAGACCTACATTTTCGAAGCCGAAGAATACAGTAATCAGATAATAACGGAGTCCTGGGGGAAAGCTCTGGCGATGGTACACCTGGCTGAAGGCTACAGGGCTAAAAAGATAAATAACGCGGAAGGGGAAGCTGCTGCATACCTGAAAACGCTTTCCGAGTACCAGAAGGCCAGAGAAATAACCGACATCAGGCTGTACCTTGAGACCATGGAAAAAATCCTGCCCGGCGTGAAGAAGGTTTTCGTTTATAAAAATATAAACAAACAGACAACGGATCTCTGGCTTTTAGATGACAATGTTAAGGGTAATGTAGTTGGATTTGAATAAAAAAAATTACAGGAGATATCACCGATGAAAATAAAAAGTGTTGTTCGAATATTAATGTTAATTGTCCTGGTTGGGATCGTTTCAATAGCGGGAAGTATGGTGTTTTTTGTAGTGGATGAGACTGAATATGTTGTTGTAACGCGTTTCGGCGACCCCTTGAGGGCCTATACTGAGCCGGGGTTAAAGATCAAATGGCCCGAACCCATCGAGGCGCTGCACAAGTATGACAACAGGCTCCTTGTCTACGAATCAGGCGAGATGGAGTTTCTTCCCCGGGACGAGAAAAACCTTATTGTTGACAGCTATGTGGTCTGGAGAGTGGATGACCCGGTAAAATTCCTGAAAACTGTAAAGGATGAAATGAACGCGGAGGACAAACTGCGTGATATAGTACTTTCCGAACTGGGAATTGCAATCGGAAAGTATGACCTTTCAGCGCTGGTGTCTACCGACCCTGAAGCCGTGAAGCTCGACGAGATGATCGAAAAAATCACCATGGCGACAGATAACAAAGTCAGAGAATACGGAATTAAGGTAGAAGATGTGAGGATCAAAGTGCTTAATTTTCCCCAGCAAAATAAAGAGAAGGTCTTCAGGAGGATGATGGCGGAGAGAGAGCGGATAGCCAGGACTTACCGTTCGGAAGGGAACGCAAAGGCCGAGGAGATACGCGCCCAGGCCGATGAAGAGATGGAAAAAATAATCTCGGCCGCTTATGCGGAAGCAGAGAAAATAAAAGGCGAAGGCGATGCCGAAGCACTGAGAATATACGCCGAAGCATACAGCAAGGACCCTGATTTTTACCAGTTAACGAGGAGCCTGGAAGCGTACGAAAAGTTTATCGACAAAGACACCACCATTATAATGCCGGCGGACACGGAACTGTTGAAATATATCAACACAGCGAATCCTGAAGAAAAAACGCCTAAAAGGCAGAGGGGTCAGGGTTTCACGGTGGAACAGGACCAGACGGAAATACCCTCTTCTTCGGTCGTAAAGAAGTAAAGGCGCACTGGAAGCATGCCGGCTTTTTTAAGGTGCTTTCAATACTAAATACGGAGGAAAAAACTAATGGAAGAAAAAAAACGGTTGTCTCCTTTCGAGGACATAAAAGTAGCTTTCGGTCACATCAGGCTGAAAACCGTGCTGATCATAGCGCCGTTTGCCGGTCTGTTATTATATCTTCTTTCTGGAATATATGTTGTAAACCCCGGTGAGGAAGCGGTGATCAGACGGTTCGGTAAGTGGACAGGGGAACGTATCAAAGAAGGCATTCACTACCGCCTGCCCTGGCCGGTCGACAGGGTCGCTAAGGTCAATGTAGCGGAAATAAAAAGCCACTCCATCGGGGTCCCATTTGAAGTACATGACTTGAGCTTATGTCCTGCCGATGTAGAGGAAACCCTGACGGGCGACGAGAATATAATTGATGTCAAATTGATGGTCCACTACAGGGTGAAAGACCCGGTGCAGTATTTGTTTACCCTACGGCCTGAGGATATACACAGATCCACCCATCGCCTGGTCAAGGACGTATCCCGTGCTGTTATAGCTGACCTTATCGGGCAGATGTCCATGGATGAAGCTCTTACAACTGCCAAGGGAGTATTTACGGAAATGATAAAAGTGAAGGTGCAGAAGATACTGGACAGCTATGAAAGCGGGTTACAGATCGTAAACATCAACCTCGACGATGCTTCTCCGTACCCGCCTGAAGAGGTGGCTGAGGCTTTTATCGATGTACAGGACGCCAGGGAAGAAAAGGAGGAAAAGATACATCGGGCCGAAGCCTATTACAACACCGTTGTTCCAGATGCACAAGGACAGGCCTCAAGATTGATGGCCAGTGCGAGAGGCTACAGGGCGCGGGTAACGAACGAGGCAAGAGGAGATGTTGCAAAATTTGAAGCAATGCTTGGAGAATATGAAAAAGATATCGGTGTCTATTCCAAAGCTGTAACAGACTTCAGATTGCACACTGAAACAATGGAAAAAGTTCTTGCCAGGGTTAAGAAATATATCGTTGACACTAATAGTGAGAACGGTGAGCTGGTGAACCTGCGGTTTTTTAGTAATTATTAGATATAAAATCAATCTGTAATCGTCCTGCCGCCGGAATATTCTTTCAGATTTTACCTACCGCGAATAGCTTTAAAACCGGTCATTTTTCCCAGGGCGGTTGTAATGCACGCAGAAGAAAAAATGGTATTACTTGGTTCCGGCACAAGATGAACAGCTCATTCCGCCTAACTTTAAGGTTACTTTCTCTTTTTCCGAATGAATATATCGTACCCGGATTCCCAAACAGTTGTCTCAAGATCATTGATGCCGGTCAGCGCAGGATCGTACTCTATATATGGGTTTATATACTCCTCAGTTGATGGAGACCGATAAACTCCGTGAGATTGCACCTGATATAGAACAAAATTAAAAAATGTATTTGAAACACCTTTATGAGTTATACTTTTTAAATTCCTTCTTTAGCGAATATTTCCATCAGTTCAACCAATAAAGCTGCCTTTCGAAGACTTAAAATTATTGAAGGACAGGTAAAAGGGATACAGAGGATGATAGAAGATGAAAAGTACTGTATAGACATTTTAACACAAATTTCAGCTACACGGGCTGCTTTAGATGGGGTAGGAAA
>DRHN01000140.1 GCA_011049595.1 Spirochaetota bacterium
AATCACCATCCAGCGCTTCGAGGAGCTTTTTTGGGTCAGTTACACCTTTATCATTACATGGTATTTCAATGATTTCAGTTTTATCAATATTCATGTAGGTTTTTATTACCTGTCTGTATTCGGGATGGACGGTCCCGGAGATAAGTATCCTGTTTTTCCCGGTTATCCTCAAAGCCATTAAAACCGCTTCCGCGGTGCTTGAAGCGCCGTCATACATCGAAGCGTTAGACACTTCCATGCCTGTAAGCATGCACATGAGGGTCTTGTACTCGAATATCGCCTGAAGCGCCCCTTGATTTATTTCAGGCTGGTAAGGTGTATATGACGTGTAAAATTCGGCCCGGCCGGCTAAATGCCCGACTACTGCCGGGATGAAATGATGGTACGCTCCGGCCCCCAAAAAAGAAATACATTCATGAAGGTTCGAGTTGAGGCCGCTGATTTCTTCCAGATGGGTCAGAAGCTCCATTTCAGACATGGGGCCGGGAAGACGGAGTTTGTGCTTTAACCTGACATCTTCCGGTATATGCGAATACAGGTCTTCGACGGATTTTACTCCTATTTCCTTTGCCATTGCCTTCAGGTCAGCCTCTGTATTTGGGATATAGCTCATGAAGTTTGCCCTTTGTAAAATCTTTTATATCGGTCAGTTCTCAAATATACAGGTATCAACGAATCTCATATCAGAACCGGCTTCTTTTACAAGAAACTCCCGGTACTTGTCACTAACCATTAAATCATCAACATCATTCCTGTTCGACATCTCTACCCTGATGATCCAACCCTTTTCATAGGGGGACTGATTGATAAACTCGGGGTGATCTCCCAACTCTTCATTGATCTCGGCAACCTCCCCGCTCACAGGTGCAAAAATATCGGAAGCTGCTTTTACCGATTCGATCACACCAAAGGTCTCATCCTTGATTATTTCCGTGCCGATCTCAGGCATTTCCACAAAAACCACATCTCCGAGCATCTGCTGAGCGTGGTCCGTGACACCTACTGTTGCCACCCCGGCCTCTACCAGTACCCATTCATGCTCGCTCGTGTAACGCAGCCCTTTGGGTAATTCCATTTTTATTCTCCTTCCTGGGTAATTTTCGGAAATTAAACAAGTTCAACCTGTGCAACAGAAAGAATATCGGCGCTTGAGTTCTCGATCTTATCGAGATCATCATTGGACATTCTTCCGTCTATCTGGATGCGCGCACACGCGCCTTCGGCCCCTTCAAAAATAATGTTTTCCATCACTTCTACGTTGTTGTCCGCGTCACGGATAATATCAAACACCCCCGCGAGAATTCCAACCCTGTTCCTGTGGTGTACCGAAAGCATGAAACGAACGGGAGTTCGCTCCATAAGATTTACACAGTTAGGCGGTTTCCCAGTGTTTATGTATTTTCTGATAACACGAATAGCTTCATCGGCGACCGCCGACTGCGCCTGTTTGGTAGATGCCCCGATATGGTGAGTGCCGTACAGCTGTTTGTTGATTGTTATGTCGTTTTTAAACTCTCCCGCAGACACCGCCGGCTCGTTTTCAAAAACATCCAGTCCCGCCCAAATGTCTTTTTCATCCATGGCTTTCTTGAGAGCTTCGTGATCCACTATTTCAGAGCGGGATGTGTTTATCAGATAGGCCACGGGTTTCATCGCGTCAAAGAACGCGGAACCTATTAACCCGCGTGTATCATCAGTTAGTGCCAGATGGATACTGACAACATCCGCTTGGGATGCTGCCTGCTCCGGGTTGCCGCAGTATTTTACGCCCAGATTTTCAGCTTTTTCAGGATCAAGCGACCGGCTCCACGCCCAAACATGCATCCCGAATGACTTCGCCCTCGTTATCATCTCTTTTCCAATTCTTCCGGTGCCTATAATACCCAGTGTCTTCCCGAAGATTCCCCTTGATTTTGAATACTCTTTTTTGTTCCACTTCCCGTTCCTGAGCTGGATAACATTGTCAGGTATGTGCCTGTCGATGCTCAGGATAAGACCGAAGGCCAACTCGGCGACCGCGATCGAATTCATACCCGGGCATTTTGAAACGTAAACGCTCCGCTCGGAAGCGGTTTCAATATCAATGGTGTTGTAACCGGAACCGGCTCTGATAATCAGGTTTAAACCGGGTACCGCGTTTATCATTTTCCCGCTTACCGCTGTTGAACGGACAACAAGTATGTCGGGCTTGTA
>DRHN01000141.1 GCA_011049595.1 Spirochaetota bacterium
ATATATGCAGTGATCTCCACTATATCATCATCTGCCAATTCTTCTACAGCACCATTATTTTCGAGCATGACAATATGGGTTGAATGCACACTGCCAAACAGGGAAACAAGCACAGGAACCACACAATATTCATACCATACAGGGTCCCTCTTTTGGAATAAAAGCGACTTAATATCGCCGATTTTGCCATTTATATTTTCATCGGAATAAGCATTTATCAGCTCAGCTTCAAGCATCTTCAGCTCATCACCCCTTGTCATACCCTTTTGCCCGGCTTTTTCTATCTGTTTATCAGGGTGATAATAGTACTTTAAAAACGGTACCGGCACGGCACCGGTAAATTTGATGATCTCGGGATCCACACCCAGCGTTCCAAGTTTCCCTGAGATTTCGAGCACACGATCGAATATGCTTTTCCCGGCTTTTATGACATCCGTGATCCACCCCATGTGATTGATGCCCGCGTATCTAAAATACAAGTTTTCACGACTTTCACCAAGAGCATCGGCAATGGTGTGGGCAAGAACTTCAGGAAGGTCACAGACTCCAAAAACCTTCAGGCTGGTCTTTTGCTTGATCGCCCTTATCGTCATGCTAGCGGGGTTCGTAAAGTTCAGAAACCAGGCATCAGGGGCCAGCCTCTCGGCCAGCTCTGCGTAATGCAGCACAACAGGGATCGTCCTGAGAGCGTTGGACAACCCCACAACTCCAATAGTTTCCTCCTCCACAATACCCATGTCCCCTGCAAACGATTCATCCCCGGAACGGGCGCCGAAACCCCCGACCCTTACCTGATTTATTATCACATCGCTGCCTTCAATCGCCTCTTCAACTCGTGCTGTCCTGTAAACCTTTAATCTCCCCTCTGATTCTGATGCTATCAGCTCAGACACATAAAATATTTTTTCAAGCTTATTTTCTGTCCTTCCGCAGAGAACGATATCGGTTTCCGGGAGCTTTTCCATGTTTTTCACAAGAGACAACATCAAGCCGGGCGTGTAAACACCGCTTCCACCAATAACAGCAATCCTGATCTTTTTTTTCATTAAAATCTCCTGGAAAAGTATTACGGGGCGAAAACCGCTTTTATAAAAAAATATGCCATAACTCCGCTGGCCCCGAGTTTTATGAAAATACCCAGGACTATACCTATTAACACTCCAAGGCCCGCTTTCATTGATTGTTTTGTTTCTTCGTTAAATAGCAGCTCAAATCCGACTGCCCCAAGAAAAGCCCCGATTAAAAGTCCGAAAGGCGGGAAAAAAATGGCCCCTATAAGCATCCCGACGACAGCCCCCCAGACACCGTATTTTGATGCTCCGTATTTTTTCGCGGTAAACAGAGGCAGCACATAATCGATCGCGGTTACAACCGCAGCAACACAACCCATTGCTATTAAAAATGCCGGTGAAAAAGCCTCCCACTTACGGGCGATGGAAAGTAGTATGAGTGCAAGATATGCCAGAGGCGGTCCGGGGACAACAGGCAGAACACACCCGATTATTCCTGCACATATAAGAATAAATCCCAGGATTACGAGTAATATCATCTTGTCCCTTAAACATTATAAATGGCCTTGATTTCCGAACAATCAGCCTTCATCTTCCCAGTGTATACATTCTGTTGGACATGACTCAATGGCATCCTGTATCTCTTCTTCAGAAGCCCCATCCGCATTTGTTATCTCTGCGATATTGTCGTCATTCAAATGAAAAACATCCGGACTGCAATCTACGCATGCCCCGCACCCGATACATTCCTCTTCATCCACGTAAAAGGCTTTTGCCATTATCGGACTCCTTTGAGTGATTAAGAAATTTGTCGAATAATACGATTTCTTAAAAAAAAAGTCAATATTTCAATTATAAATTCTGATAAAATTTTCTATAAGCAGAAAACAATTTCCATTTTATTCCTACAAAACTAATTAAAACGATTAGTACCGGGGCGACTATCAAACCGGGTACAGGATAACGAATAAAAAAAGCTCCATATAAAACTACTGCAGCAATAATAAAAAGCATCAGCCCGGCAGAAATAAGAAATTTTATTGTCTTAACCACGATTTTATTGAACTTCTTGCGTTTTATACTCCTGACAGTAAAAAAGATGAGAAACCCTGAAAGAATAATTGTAAATAACGCAGAATATAAAGCCGTGCTGAAAACTGCAATTCTATAGAGAGCATATATGAATATACCGGCGGCAGAAACAATCGCAACGATCATGAGGATCAATATCAACAGGTTCTTAAAAAACCGCCCCGCAGTACGCAGAATGTACCGGCTGTCTGTCATATAAATCCTCCGGGTTAAGATAAATGAATATAACGATCGCACTTTTATACAATTAAAGAAAATAATCATTGTTACATACTTCGTCGACTATAAAAGAATATATATATTGCTCTGTGTTGACTATATACAATAACGTATATATTTTTTTCTCCATCATGCCGCGTAAAACGAAAATAAACTCTCCTCTACAGATCATGTTTTTAGGCACCGGCTCAGATGTCGGTAAAAGCATCATAGCCGGGGGATTTTGCAGGATACTCAGCAAGCTCGGTTACCGGGTTGCTCCATTTAAGGCACAGAACATGGCTTTGAACTCCTTTGTTACAATGGATGGCAAAGAAATGGGCAGGGCGCAGGTCTTTCAGGCAAAGGCAGCCGGGATACTACCCGATTCTGATATGAATCCCGTGCTCCTCAAACCTTCCGGAAACAATTCCTGTCAGGTGATCGTCCAGGGTAAAGTATTCGGTAACACCACCTCTACCGGCTATTACCGGATGAAGGAGCGGATTCTGCCGAAAGTTTTTGAAAGCTATGAAAGATTAAAAGAAAAATACAACGCTATCGTGCTCGAAGGAGCGGGTAGTACAACAGAGATCAATCTAAAAGAAAATGATTTCGTAAACATCCGGATGGCTGAGTCTGTAAGGGCCCCGGTTGTCATAATCGCTGACATAGACAGAGGCGGGGTTTTTGCTGCTCTCGTAGGCACCATGAAACTTCTTACAAATCGTGAAAGAAGGCTGGTCGCGGGTTTTATTATCAACAAGTTCAGGGGGGACAGAAGCCTTTTTACAAGCGGGGTCCGGCTGATCGAAAAAAAAACAGGCAGGCCGGTATTCGGCGTTTTGCCCTACTTTTCCGATATCCACCTTCCGGAGGAGGACAGTGTTGCGCTGCAGAGCGGGAAAAAAGGAAGTATAAAAGAGAATGAGGATGTACGGATCGCGGTCATTCACCTTCCCCTTATATCAAACTACACGGATTTCGACCCCCTGGAGATGGAAAAGAAGGTATCCCTGCTCTACGCAAGGCATCCTGAAGATTTGAAGGGCTGCTCTATTATAATCATCCCGGGCACAAAAAACACCATCGAAGATTTGTTATGGCTTAAAAAAAACGGGTTCGCCGAAGCGATCCGGAAAAACTTGAAAGATGGCAGCACCCTTGTAGGTATATGCGGGGGATACCAGATGCTCGGCACCCGCATTGAAGACCCGTACGAAATCGAATCCAGCCATAATAAAGTTAATGGGCTTGGTATCCTGAAAATAGTCACGGTGCTTGAAAAAGAAAAAAAATTGAACCGGGTCAGCGCAACAAACAGGATCGATGCGTTAAACGATCTGAATAAGGGACAAATATACGTTGAAGGATATGAGATCCATATGGGCAGGACATTTCCCGACAGTACGCGGCCCCGACAAACCGGTCCCGGCGAAACTCGTTCGAGTATCACCCGCCATAAAGGATGGGGGCCTCCTTTAAAACCAGCGTTCACAGTCACTCAAAAAAACTCCGTCGCAATATTGTATGATGACGGCACTGTATCCGGGGACGGTAAAATCTGGGGAACCTATCTGCACGGGATTTTTGAAAATGACGATTTTAGAAAACATTTTCTCGCTTTTCACGGATGGACAGGCTCAAACTGCCGACCGTACCGGTCGTTCCTGCTTGACCAGTTTGACAGGCTTGGGTCCCTGATTGAAGAAAATGTTGATGTTCAGCGGATAATAAACATCGCCGAACGGTTCAGGTGATATTTAAAAATTCCTGAACCTCTTTCATGGTGGGGATACCCTTCCGGCCGCCTAATTCCCCGCATTTTATCGCGGAACAAGCAGATGAATATTTCAAGATATCGTCGATCGAGTATTTGCGGGAAAGAAATAATGAAAATGCGCCGTGAAAAACATCCCCGGCCCCGGTGGTGTCAAACGTATCTACCTCAAACGCATTTTGTGAATATTTTTTATTGTTTTCCCGGTCGAACCCGATAACACCGTCCGATCCCAGGGTAATGAAGATAAAAGGGCAGACGGTCTTTTGTGAAAATTCATCAAGAACTTTGTCCATATCCCTGTCCCGCGGGCTCCCGGTGTATTCCCGGGCAAAGCTTTTTGACGCGACAACATGAGATGTATTTCGTAATATGTCGTCGGTAAGTGGTGTTACCCTTTCCGCATCCAGCACTACAGGGATCCCCAGTTTTTTAGCCTCCTGAGAAGCTTTCAGGGACGCTTTTTCATAATAAAAATCGATCAATAAAACCCCGGTTTCTCCTATGATCCCTGTATCCACATCTTCATAACCGAAGGATGGAACCTGCTTTTTTGAATACACGATTGTCCTTGTGGAATTCTTCCTGTTTATTATAACAAAAGCGACAGGGTTTTTACCTTTTTTTATCTCAATATGGTCCGTGTTGACTTTCTCGCGCCTTAATTCTTCCAGTATAAGCTGAGTGTTTTCATCGCTGCCGACAGCTCCGTGATAGCAAACATTTCCTCCAAGACGCCCTGCAGCGACACAGGCTGTCGCGATATTACCCCCACCCTGCATCTCAAGAACATCAACTTCAAGCTTCTCATCCTCCTGAGGATAGCTGTCAGTCACGCACAGATAATCAATCGCAAAAGAGCCGATCCCTAGCACATCAAACATTTAATTTTTCCTTTTCTTTTTTTATTTTTTTTCACTTGACAAAAACCTATTATAATGTATTTTATAGGACTATTAGAATTATAACAGAACTATTATTTAAGAGAAAATAAAAAACGATATGTGCCTCATAAATGTAAAGCATAAAAAAACCGGATACTATACCGAGACCTCAACAGTAAGGAATATTTCTGTGCTTATTAATATTCTCGTAGTACTTTTATTGTTACTTCTGTAGCGCGGCAGCGTTAGCTATAAAATGGCAAACCCGCTGTCAACAGCGGGTTTTTTTTATGAATAAACATAATGTTCGGGAGGAAAAATGAGGAGCGATACAGTAAAAAAAGGGGTCGCGAGGGCGCCCCACAGGTCATTATTTTACGCGATGGGTTTGACAAAAGAGGAGATACAGCGGCCCATTATCGGGATAGCAAACTCAATAAACGAAATCATACCGGGCCACATCCACCTGAAAGACATTTCTGATGCGGTAAAAGCCGGTGTCCGCGCGGCGGGCGGCACCCCTCTGGAGTTCAATACGATCGGCATCTGTGATGGTCTCGCGATGGGTCACACCGGAATGAAATACTCACTGGGGAGCAGAGAGCTGATCGCCGATTCGATAGAATCTGTAACCATGGCAACGGCATTCGACGGCCTTGTCCTGATAGCTAACTGTGATAAGATAGTGCCCGGGATGCTTATTGCCGCGGTCCGGCTGAACATCCCCGCGATCTATATGGCAGGCGGCCCTATGCTGGCCGGTGATCTTGACAGTGAAAAACTCGGGGTAGATAACGTGTTCGAAGCGGTAGGGAGATACCAGGCCGGGAAGATAACCCAAGAAGAGCTGGATCTTCTCGAGCACTGCGCGTGCCCCGGGGCCGGAAGCTGTTCCGGGCTGTACACTGCAAACTCTATGAACTGTCTTTCGGAAGCCCTTGGAATAGCCCTTCCGGGAAACGGTACCATCCCTGCTGTGCACGCTGACCGCATACGGCTTGGTAAAAAAACAGGGGCAGCCATAATGGACAGGGTCCGGGACAACACCTGCCCGCGGGACATAATGACCAGGGAAGCGTTTCTCAATGCAGTGAGCGTGGACATGGCTGTGGGCGGGTCTTCCAATACCGCCCTCCACCTCCCTGCAATAGCATACTATGGTGGTGTCGACCTTTCTCTTTCTGATTTTGACAGGATCAGCGCGAATGTCCCTCATCTGTGCAACCTCGCTCCCTCGGGGCCTGACCACATGGAGGATCTTAACAGGGCAGGCGGCATACCTGCTGTAATGAACGAGCTTTCAAAAAAAGGCTTGATCAACACAGATGTCAAGACGGTCAGCGGCCGGTCAGCAGGGGAGCAGATAACAGATCACCCTGTTAAAGACTTCAACGTGATCACACCGGTTGACAGCCCGAGGCATGAGACCGGAGGGCTGACCATTCTGGCAGGCAACCTCGCGCCGGAAGGTTCTATAGTAAAAAGCGCCGCAGTTGTTCCGGAAATGATGGTGCACGAGGGACCAGCGCGCGTATTCGAATCGGAGGAAGATACAGTTGATGCTATCCTGAACCAATTAATCAAAGAGGGTGACGTGATCGTTATCCGATATGAGGGCCCAAAAGGAGGGCCGGGGATGAGAGAAATGCTCTCACCGACCTCAGCCATTGCCGGTATGGGTCTGGATAAATCCGTAGCCCTCATTACCGACGGGAGGTTTTCAGGCGCCACAAGAGGCTCATCTATCGGTCATATATCCCCCGAAGCCGCCGCGTTCGGGCCTATCGCCGCTGTCAGGGAGGGGGATATTATAGAGATCAATATCCCTGGTAAACAAATAAATCTCAAGCTGGATGATAAAGAGATAGAAAAACGACTTAACGAAATAAAGTCAAAGGGAGAGAGGAAACCGAACATTGACAGGGGGTATATGTACAGATACTCAAAAATGGTCAGTTCGGCCGCTAAAGGGGCGGTTTTCCCTCTTTAGTACGGCTTTCTTCCGTCTTTAGAAATTATCACAGGAATCTTGTTCCGGTGATGTCAGTGTCAAGCGGGCAGGATACTGCAAAATTACAAAAAATATTTCAGAGGTGATTGGAATGAAAATTACAGGATCCAAAGCGATAGTTGAAATACTGCATAAAGAAAAGGTCACCGAACTATTCGGCATACCCGGGGGAGTTGTTATACCCCTTTTTGACGCGCTTTATGGAGACAAGACGATAAAGCTCATATCCACAAAACATGAACAGGGGGCCATTCACGCTGCAGACGGCTACGCAAGAAGCTCCGGAAAAACCGGCGTGTGTGTGGTGACAAGCGGGCCCGGAGCCACGAACATAGTGACGGGTCTGGCAACAGCCTATATGGATTCGATTCCTATCGTGGCCCTCACAGGCCAGGTCCCTACGGGGAGTATAGGAAACGACGCTTTTCAGGAAGCCGACACAACAGGCATAACACGCCCTGTCACAAAGCACAACTTTATCGTTAAAGATCCTGACGAACTTCCCACGGTAATGAAAAAAGCCTTTTTCATTGCGAACACAGGCAGGCCAGGCCCTGTTCTTGTTGACCTGCCGAAAGATATATTGACCGCGATGATAGATTTTAAATATCCTGAAAAATTAGTCATCCCCGGCTATAACCCGACAGTTAAAGGCAATCCGAGGCAGATAAAAAGGGTGATCGACGCTATCAATAAGTCAAAACGGCCCCTTATCTACGCCGGCGGGGGAATCATTGCTTCGAATGCTTCTGAAGAGCTGACCAGGTTTTCAAAGATCACGGGCATACCGGTAACACTCACTCTCATGGGTCTCGGTGCATTTCCCGCGGATGAGCCCGGGTTCCTGGGTATGCTTGGAATGCATGGAACAAAAACTGCGAATTACGCTGTCAGCAAATGCGACCTCCTTATAGCCATAGGGTCAAGATTTGATGACCGGATTACCGGAAAGTTATCGATGTTCGCGCCCCACGCCAAGTTCATCCATATCGACATTGACCCTGCTTCCATAAGCAAAAATGTCGTGATCGATGTTCCGGTTGTGGGAGACGCGAAAAACATACTGAAAGAAATGATCAAGCTGGCTGAAAAACTCGACATAAAAGTGTGGCTGGAGGAGATCGACAATTGGAAGAAACAGCACCCTCTTACGTACAAAAATGACGACGATGTCCTGAGACCCCAGTACATAGTGGAGATGATACACAAAGTCACAAAAGGGGACGCCATTATTACGACAGAAGTAGGGCAAAACCAGATGTGGACGGCGCAATTTTATAAATTCAACAAGCCCAGGAGGTTGATCACATCAGGGGGCCTTGGCACCATGGGATACGGGCTTCCTGCCGCCATTGGGGCACAGCTAGCACACCCGGAAAGTGTCGTTTTTGACATCGCGGGTGACGGGAGCATACAGATGAATATTCAGGAAATGGCAACCATAAGCCAGTGCGCTCTCCCTGTCAACATTGCTATCCTCAACAACGGCTATCTGGGGATGGTCAGACAGTGGCAGGAATTTTTCTTTAACAGACAGTACGCCGCGACCTGTCTAAAGCGGGACGACCGGTGCCCGATAGTGTGCAACAACCCGGGCGAAAACTGTCCGCCCTATATTCCGGATTTTGTAAAGCTCGCGGAAGCATATTTCGCGGTCGGTTTGCGCATAGCTAAAAAACAGGATGTCGAAGGAGCAATTATCGAGGCGGTAAAAACAAAGAAACCTGTGCTTCTCGATTTTATTGTCAACCAGGAAGAAAATGTAACACCAATGGTCCCTGCGGGCGCGCCCATAGACCTGATGATAAGCAGCAAGGAAGATGCTCAAGACTTTTTACTTGCCTGAGACAAAGGTATCTGAAAGAACAGGAGGAAACATGAAAAAAGAATACACAATCGGTGTGCTGGTCGAAAACAAAAGCGGTGTTCTTGCTCATATAGCCGGACTTTTCAGCGGAAGGGGCTTCAATATCCAGGAACTGTCCGTTGGAGAGACCGAACTGCCGGAATATTCCCGTATGACCATCGTGGTCAAGGGCGATGACCAGGTAGTGGAGCAGATTAAAAAGCAGCTCAATAAATTTATCGACGTGATAAAGGTGATCGACCTTACAAACACGCCTTCAGTGCACAGGGAAATAACCCTAATGAAAATCAAGATACCGCCTATAAAGAGACAGGAGATATTCCAGATCGTTGATGTATTCAAAGGTAAGGTCATCGACATATCCCGGGAAACGCTTACACTGGAGATTACCGGGACCACGGCCAAGATCGAGGCTGTTATAGATATATTAAAGCCCTACGGGATCCACGAAATAGCGAGAACAGGAAGGGTTTCGATCAGCAGAGGGCTGACAAGAATCGGGGGTATCGGTAATGGATAAAATATTTATCTTTGACACAACCTTGAGGGATGGAGAACAATCCCCTGGCGCCAGTATGGCAGTAGAGCAAAAAGTAGAAGTCGCAAGGCTTCTTGCCGGCATGGGTGTTGACATAATTGAGGCGGGCTTTCCCATATCTTCCCAGCTGCAGTTTGAGGGGGTTAAACGAGTCGCCGAAAATGTTGAAGGGCCTACCATAGCGGGACTGGCCAGGGCTGTCGAAAAAGATATAACCACCTGCTATGAAGCAGTAAAACCCGCAGAGAAAAAAAGAATTCACACATTTATTGCCACTTCCGGAATTCACATGAAACACAAGTTGAATAAATCCAGCGATGAAGTGTTGAAACTGGCGACCGATGCAGTCACTCTGGCAAAATCCATGGTAGAGGATGTGGAATTTTCGGCCGAAGATGCGTCGCGAAGTGAATGGGAATTTTTAAAGGACATTTATACTGCCGTAATAGAGGCCGGCGCCAACACGATCAACGTCCCGGACACAGTCGGGTACACTGTCCCGGATGAATTTTCGGAGCTTATCCAATTCCTTCTCAACAATGTACCGGGGATCGACAACGTCGTCATAAGCGTCCACTGTCACAACGATCTGGGGCTTGCTGTGGCAAACACGATCCAGGCAATAAAAGCAGGCGCACGCCAGGCAGAAGTAGCCGTAAACGGGCTTGGAGAAAGGGCCGGGAATGCCTCATTTGAAGAAGTCGTTATGGCCATCAAGACAAAGGGAAGCTACTTCAATCTAAAAACCGGTATAGTAACAGAAAATATTTACCAGCTAAGCAAAACAGTCGTCAGTTTTACGGGAATTCCGGTGCAGCCCAATAAAGCGATAGTCGGAGAAAACGCGTTCGCCCATGAAGCCGGCATTCACCAGGACGGGATGATAAAAAATAGAATGACCTACGAGATCATGACTCCCCAGTCAATAGGAAGGAGCAAATCCACACTTGTACTAGGCAGACATTCAGGAAAGCACGGCCTCAAAACGAGGCTGAAAGAGCTTGGCTATACATTGAAAGATAACGAGTTTAAAAAAATATTTGATAAGTTTCTTGAACTTGCGGATAAAAAGAAGGAAGTCTTTGACGAAGATCTGCATGTGCTCATAGAGGATGAGTTGAATATACTTCCAGAGATATTTTCACTCGTTTATTTCAGTGTTGTTACGGGCAACAAAGTCATACCAACCGCGACAGTCAAGCTGAAAAAAAATTCAACCATGCTGCAGGAAGCAGCGACAGGGGACGGACCGGTTGACGCTGTATACCGGGCGATAGAAAAAATCACGGATACTTCGGTAAAGCTGGTAAGCTACTCATTAAATGCCGTCACCCACGGCAAAGACGCAATGGGAACTGTCACTATTTCTGTTGAGCGGAAAAACAAACAGTATCGGGGGTACGGGGTGGCGACCGACATCATAGAAGCGAGCGCCCACGCTTTTTTGAACGCGATAAACCGAATACTGTTCAACAAGTTATAAGTCGAACAAGAGAGAAAAAATGGTAAAAATATACGACACGACGTTGAGGGACGGCAGCCAGGGAGAAGGAGTAACATTTACCGGAACATCTAAAATAAATGTCGCGAAAGCCCTGGATGATTTCGGCATTCATTACGTCGAGGGTGGGTGGCCCGGGTCCAACCCTAAAGATATTACCTTTTTTAACAATATAAAACGGGTCAGATTGAAAAACGCGAAAATAGCAGCCTTCGGAAGCACAAGGCGCACAAATAAAAAACCGGATGAAGATAAAAACCTCAGGTCGATCGTTAAAACAGAAGCCCCTGTCGCCACGATATTTGGTAAATCCTGGGACCTTCATGTAAGAGAAGTTCTTCGTGTTACGCCACAGGATAACCTGAATATGATCGAAGACACCATCGCTTACTTAAAATCCGAAGGTATGGCTGTTGTCTATGACGCGGAACACTTCTTTGACGGCTACAAGGCAAAACCTTCCTACGCGCTTCAGACCCTTGCGACCGCTCAAAGGGGGGGGGCTGAAATAATTGTTCTGGCCGACACCAACGGCGGTGTTCTGCCCCACGAGATAGGCCCGGTGTTCAAAGAGGTACAGAAGAGGATAAGTGTTCCGCTCGGTATACACGCCCACAACGACTCCGGGCTGGCGGTGGCGGTTTCGATAGAAGCTGTAAACCACGGGGCTGTGCAGGTCCAGGGAACGATCAACGGATACGGGGAAAGATGCGGAAATGCTGATCTGTGCTCAATTATACCAATTCTCATACTCAAAATGGGTATCGAATGCATCCCCGAAAAAAACCTGCAGAAGCTTTCGGTCCTTTCAAGATATGTAAGCGAACTCGCGAACCTGTCGCACGCAAGGAAGATGCCTTTTGTGGGGGAAAGCGCATTTGCCCACAAAGGAGGGGTGCATGTAGATGCCGTCATGAAAAATCCGAAGAGTTACGAGCATGTGGACCCCTCGCTGGTCGGCAACGACCGCCGCGTGCTCGTGTCGGAGCTTTCAGGGAAAAGCAACGTGTACTATAAAGCGTCAAAGTACGGTATTGACCTGGGCAGCCTCAAGGACCGTTCAAAGAATACAAAGGAAATTTTAAAAAAATTAAAAGAGCTCGAGGAATCGGGATATCAATTTGAAGGGGCGGAGGGGTCTTTTGATATTCTCATTAAAAAATTGACAAACCAGTTCGACGATTATTTTACACTCGAGGGTTTTAGGGTTATTACGGAAAAACGGGGCCCGAGACAGGATGTTCTTTCCGAAGCCACCATTAAAGTTACTGTCGACGATGAAAAAGAGCTTACCGCCAGTGAAGGTGTAGGCCCGGTAAACGCTCTCGATAAAGCCCTTAGAAAAGCGCTTACAATATTCTACCCGACTCTGAAAGAGATGAAACTCGTTGACTACAAAGTCCGGATCCTCGAGACAAATAAAGCTACAGAGGCAATGGTCCGCGTGCTCATCCAGAGCAGTGACAGTACCGGAATGTGGGGCACTGTCGGTGTATCGCAGAACATTATGGAAGCAAGCTGGCTGGCGCTTGTTGATTCGATCTCATACAAATTAATGAAAGACGAAAAAGCCGGAAGAAAGATTAAAACTGCTAACGTCTGAAAGTTAATAAATAGAAAAGAATCATTGTGTCGGCAGTCCGGATTAAACACCCGGACACGGGTGTAACCTGTCTCGATCAGTTTCTTCAGCGAAACGAAGGCTATAACAGCAGGTCTTTGTAAAGCCAGTTATCCATTCCTCCTTCGATACAGTACATCCACGAAAACCCATTCCCGATTAGAAATCTCACGGCGTCAAAACTGACTGTGCCGTCTCCACTGATAATAAATATGTCTTTGTCCCTTGAAAAACTGTCCTTTTCATTTTGAAAAGCCATGTCTTCCCATGGCAGGTTTACCGCGCCGGTTACGTGTTTTGCGTCGTACTCACCTTTCGAGCGTATATCATAAAGCACAAAATCCGTGTGCCCGGCCATTATCTTATCCACAAGGATTTCAGGCATGACTATGTATTCGGCAAGCTCAATTTCATTTTTGAAAAACGACGTCCCGGCATCCTGAGCCGGGGTCGAATGAACGAGAGGGAAAAAGAACAGCACAGACAAATATAATGAGGCTGATATTTTCATTTTATATGTTAACCTTCCTGTCAATTGGTATATTTAAATAGTTCTTGGTGATTAAATCACCAACTCAATAATTAGTTCTATTTAACTCTTTATCTTCAATTAGTTACTAACATTGAGCCGTTTCACCGCGACTAATCTTTAATTTACTTAATTTATTAATAAATACTAATTATTCACCAAAAACTAATTATCGTAATGCTCCGCGAAAAACCCGGAATAACGTTTTATCCACTCCTTTGCTATAACAGCGAAATCCAGGGCAACGTTGTATCTTCTTTCAAGCCTGTCTTTAAAGGCCTTGATCCTCACTACCTGCTCCATCATCCTTGCCTTCAGGAGCTCGCTGGAGCTGTTAAACGCGACAGCAACCGCATAGTGCCCATCATCAATCCTGTTACAACGCACAACGATCCCGTCCAATAAAAACCGCCTCTTTTCCACCTGCACCTCTATCTCCACTTCAGATCTGACAGGGATATGCTTCTTACTGGAAAAAAGAACACCTCCTGCCCCTACATTATTCGTCTCGCCTAATATATCGTTTTCCTCTTTTTCGGATCGAATTATCCTGGTCTTGACAGGGTAATTCAACGGATGCCGTATATACTTTCTTCTTCCGGATCCCATACAACCTTCACCATCCTGAAATTATCCGAACCGGTTTCATATTTCCATGGCATATTTAAAAAATTCAAGATAAGGCTCTGAAGGATCCGGGCTCTACAACAATATTCATTTTTCAGGAAGCAGGTGGGAGTAATTTTTTCCCTCGGCCAGCTCTCTAAACTGGCCTGAGAGTTCTTTGATATCGAGCACCCTTCTAAATGTGCCGCCTGTTACAGCCGCGATCTTTCTTAACAGCCCCTCATCGTACCCCATAAAATCAAAAGGAGAGCCCACACCTACAGTATCGATCACAATGTGCTTTGATGCAGCTTTTTTTGCCAGCGCAATAATCGACATGCGGCCTGTTGTTGTTGGAATACCATCCGTCAGAAGGACTATCCTTTTTGCCCCGCCCGGCGATGAGAGCAAGTCTATTGAAAGGCTCACGCCTTCATGCATTGCGGTAGCGCCGTTCGGCATCAGGGTAGCGGTCCTGTTTTCCAGGCGCTCGTAATTATTGGAAAGTTTTTCAACCACTGTGGCGAACTGACCGAAACTGATGATCCCGATCTTATCATCATGCCCCATAAGGAACTTGTTTCTTATAAATTCCTTTACAGCGTCTTTAGTCGCTTCCGTCTTCATTATTCCGGATATATAATCCCCCATGCTGCCCGAAGTGTCTATTAAAAGTATAAGTGATTCAGGCGGTATAACTTCAATTTCATCGCCAATATTTGCTGAAAGGAGGTCACGGGCAGCCGGGTTGAGTCTGGCCACTTCCCCTATCCCGTCCGACACACTCGACACATCCACCTTTACTTTAACCAGCCTGTCATCTTTTTTCAGAACTATATGGTCCCCTTTTGACACAGCGAACTTGTCCCTCATGTATTTCGTCAGCCTGATAATAGGTTGGAGAATTCCTATGTCATCTTTAAATCCTTCGAGAAGCTTGATGGTCGGGTTGAGGAAAATAGTAGTAGGAAGGTTCTCTGTTTCCTGTTCATCTTTCCTGTTAAATATCCCCATCGATGAGAATCCTGTGCCATTTATATATTCCGGGCCTGTTAACAGCGATCATAAATTATTTCTGCCAAAAAGGTCCAGAAACCTGTCTTCATATTCCTGGAAGATACCCCATTTATCGAGCTCTTTTTTCAATTCACCGGCTTTTGAAATATCACCGGAAGCCAGCTCAAACATATACTCTATCCTGTCTCTTATTTCCGGCGGAGTCCCTCCGGTCTCTTTATCCTCGACAACTTCTTCATTTCGCCTGCCATTTTCCTTTAAAGGCTCATCTCCAAAAAGGGTCTGTTTTGTCGTTTTGCTTACTCTGTCGATTTCCTCTTCCACGAACTTGGACATTTGCTTGAGACCGCTGAGGTCAATTTCGATTCCCGAGTATTTCATAAAGGTTCTCAATACTGCAAGAGACGATTTCGGGTTTTCAATTTTAGCTGTATAAAACGGTATTTCACCAAGTAAACAGGATCCTTTCATTCCAATGTCTTTTCCAACACCTAAAAGCAACCCGTTTAAACCTCCAATATGACCTGAGTTCATTACCTTTATGCCGTACCCGGGAAATTTCTTCAGCATTTCCTTTGAGGTCGACACTCCCCACACTCCCGGGTCGGTGTGATGTGTGATATTTACAGGAGTTGCGGCAAAGGTTATAATTTCGGAGACATCGTAATAGTGTGCGACTTCGATCACTCTCTGGGCGAGTTCGAATTCTTTCTCCATAACCGGCTGAGATTCACCAATAAATATCAGCAGGTCATGCGGAGTGTGCTGATTCTTGTAAAAATAGAATTCACTTTTGGGCAGATCGGGGACTTCAACACTGCCGTCCCTTATTTGAATTCCGGTTTGATAAAATATATCCTCAGGCCGGATTTCCGCGAACTTTACAGCCTTTAAATTCTCTCTCAGATGCATCGCTGCTCCATATGCAACATTCCCCATCCCAGGCCACGCCGCCACAAGAATCGAATTCACAGGCTCTATCCGGTTCAATATCCGAATAGAAGCATCCATAAGTTCCTCCGTTTGTAATATTCAAATAAATATATTACTATTAATTTAATCAATTTAATAATTGCATGCAATGATTTTAAGACAGGTATTTGTATACATCGTGATTTCCATACTAATAAGATAAAATCGGAGGAACGATAAATGGATATACTCGTTCTCAACAGCGGCAGCTCGTCTCTTAAATATCTTCTGTACAGGTGGGAGGAGAGCTCGGTAATCGCTAAAGGGGTTGTCGAAAGGGTGGGTATGGAAAATTCCTTTGTCGAGCATCAGGTGATCGGGGAGGACACATTTAGATCGGAAAGGTTCTGCAGATCACACGCCGAAGCTCTGGATCTAATCATGGAGGTCATGACCCGCTCTGAACATCCGGTTATTCGTGATATTTCCCAGATCGGCGCGGTTGGGCACAGGGTTGTTCATGGAGGCGAAAGGTTCAGCAAATCTGTTATTATTGATGAATCCGCCATCAAGACCTTTAAAGAGCTCTCAAGCCTTGCCCCTCTCCACAACCCGCCCAACATAACCGGTATCGAGGCGGCCGGACAGGCCCTCCCCAATATTCCCCACATGGCAATCATGGATACCGCGTGGCATCAGACCATGGCGGAGAATGCATATATTTATGCTCTGCCGTATGAGTGGTATAAAAACCACTCGATAAGAAAATACGGTTTTCACGGCACTTCCTTTCTTTTCTGCGCGAAAAGAGCTTCGGTCCTGCTCGACAAAAATCCCTTTGAAACAAACCTGATAATCGGGCATATAGGAAACGGGGTCAGCTTCAATGCCGTAAAAAAAGGGATCTCGGTTGACACAAGCATGGGCTTCACTCCTCTTGAAGGGGCCGTTATGGGGACAAGGTGCGGAGACCATGACGCGGCAATAGATCTGTACATGATGGAAAAATCGGGTGCATCCGCGAAGGAAATGAACAACATCCTCAACAAAAAAAGCGGTCTGTTGGGAATTACCGGGAAATATATGGACCGCAGGGATATCATCAATGCGGCAGAAAAAGGAGACCGGAGGGCTTCTCTTGCCATAGATATAGAATCCTACAGGGGTAAAAAATATATAGGTTCCTACTTTGCCGCGCTTGGATGTGTTGACGCCCTTGTTTTTACCGCCGGGGTGGGAGAAATGAGCCCGCTGATAAGGGGAAAGATGACCCAAGGCCTTGAAGAATTAGGTATAGTTGTTGACAGGGGTAAAAACCTTGTTTCCAGGACAAAAAACTCCGAAACCGATATTTCAGATAAAAACTCCAGGTCGAAAATATTTGTCATACCAACAGATGAAGAGCTTGTAATGGTAGAAGATACGGTGGCACTTCTCGAAGGGAGATACGACGTTCACACAAATTTCAAGTATTCTTTCCAGGACCCGGCTTACACAAATAAACTGAGGGATGACGCATTTAAAGAGGAAGCTAAAAAAAACCCTGAGCTGAACAGTGTGAAGGCTGTTATAAATACTAATTAGCTATACTTTATTGATCGATTTTAAAAGCCCGATTTGTCAATAATTTTCTACTGTTTTTGATATCTCTTCATTTTCAAGCCGGTCGAGCTCCTGCTGGTGATATTCCTGATACTCTAAAAACTTATCCAGCTGTTTAAAAGATATATTCGCAAAGTTAGAGGTTGACTGGCGGGGTCTTACGACAATTTCATATTGATTTTCAAACACCCTGTAATAAGGGAAGTTATCGTTCTCATTTGTTCCATACTTTTCAACAAGTTTATCCAGGATGGATAAAACAAGCCTGTCGAGAATCGTTTTTTTCTGGTCTTTTTTAAGTTCATACTGCACAGTAAAAAATATAAGCTCTTTTTTTTCATTGAAAAAAAGGAAAAGATTCTCCGAGTAAAAGTCGAACTGTTTTTCAGCCTGCAGGCTGTAATTCCCGAAAGATGAGTTTAATTCTTCCGCTTTTATCTGATAACCGTCTGAACGGGAGGAACTGAGTATACTGTCATAATTATTTTCGAAGGATACAAAGGAATATGACGGCGGCTGCTGGGCAAACGCGCTGCAGTATATAAAAATTATAATATATACACTGAATGATCCAGCTGTTAAGAATTTACTTTTTATCATTGCCATTTTTACTTTTCCACCTTTATTCAAATTCCGCTTTTATCAAATCATGATCGTAAAATTATCTCAACACAGCTCTTATTATTTATCGGATTTTAAAAGAAGAAAGATAATTTTAAAAAGTAAATATATTATGAATATTATTCGATTTAGTTTCAAAAGTGTTTTACAATTATTTGATATAAATTATAGGAGGGGTAAAAATGAGCAGCAGTCAAGCCGCGAAAGTGGAAGGGGAAAGCCAGGGGGCTGGTAAGAAAGTTTGTGCCAAAAAAGCAAGGAAATTATTATTAAGATACTAACCTCTGCCCGAGCTCCCAAAAATTCTCATTCTCTCTCTCGCTACGTCCCTTATCGCGTTCTTTGCCTCAAAGGCGATCCACTCATAGCCTTTTGGATCTGTTTTTATAAATTCTTTAATTCTGACGACAGCGGCAAACGACATACCTGTAAAATAATTGATCTTGCATATACCAAGCCTTATCGCTTTTATAAAACTCTCATCGGGTATTCCTGATCCGCCGTGCAGCACCAGAGGTATTTC
>DRHN01000142.1 GCA_011049595.1 Spirochaetota bacterium
ACGTAATTGTTGGTGCTTAAATGGTAAGGGGCATCCTTTTAATAGAATAATCTGGTCAGAAGGGGGTAAAGTGAGAACCAAATCAATACCGGATGAAGATAAAGTATGGATTAAGCGGATAACTGAAATCCATAGGGAGTTTAAAGGAAAATTCAGAGAGATACAGAAAATAGATGGCGAAGTGAAAAAGTTGATAAATGCTTTTAGACGGGAAGTGATAAAGCATACGAGAGTCTTAAGGAAATACCTATGATTTTAATTTTTGTTTGCATGTGGGCAGTTTTACTTAACAAAAGTGAGTTTATTAGATTTGTGCAAATTTATAACTCTTTATATTATAATGAGTTATAAATCAGTAATTCGGAAAAAGTGGGTTTTCAACCTGCGGAAAGAGAGCTATTACAGCCACAATAATAACTTTTGGTTTCACAATACCCTCCATTATTATAAATTATTTTTTAAAATAATTATTGAATTGGTTATATTAATTTTTTATTTTATCAAATTTTATTTTTTTTGTCAAGAAAAAATATGAATAAATATCCGGATTTACTTTTACACAGAAATTATCTGTTTTTTATAGTATTTCGTTGAGAGACAGTTTAGCCGCCTTTACATCGTAGCCTTACTTTTTAACAGCCCCGGTAAATGCCTCGCCACTGGTATCTCCCGGAAAAACTAATGTTTCTGATTATGTAATTACCCCGTAATTTTAACCGGCCGCCGGAATAATATTGACACATAATCTTTTTAAAGTTAAAATATTATTATGCTTGACGTTAAAGATAAAGAACAAATAAAAGAAATTGTCAGAGAAATGTTAAGAGAAGATGACCAGGAAAAAAAACTGAGTTTAATCGAAAGGATCGTTCGCGTGGAAGAAGGGATAAAAAATCTAAGCGAGCAGATTAAACTTATTATAGATACAACCAATAAAAGGTTTGATGATGTTAATAAAAGATTTGATGATGTTAATAAAAGGTTTGACAGACAAACATGGCTAATAACTGCAGGATTTGCCTTCCTATCAATACTTTTAACACTAATTACAATTTTTGTGAAATAAAAAAATAATCAAATAAGCTTACATTCTCTATATTTACATCACAGTATTAACGAGGAGGTTTACGTTGAAAAAATCAATTAATCAATGGTGTTTTCCAAACGACTGGACGTGGGAGAGGATTTTTGGGCTTTGCAAAAAAGCAGGGTTTCAGGGGGTGGAGATATGCATTGACTATGCTCCCTTTTTTGATGCTTTGAGTAAAGAGAAACATGAAGGGCTTATTGCGGAAATTGCAAAGAGCGTGGGTTCTACTCTCGGAAAGAGTAAGTCTCTGGCTTTTGACAGTTCAATAAGTGAGGTTAAAAAGGTAAAAGGAATTGCATCTGATAACGGGCTTAAAATATCCTCACTTCTTACAATCGCGCAATTTTATTATTCTCTCATGCACCCTGATGACAGGATATGGGAGACCGGGATCGATCTCGTAAAAAAACTCATTGATCTTGCGGGAATAATGGAAGCTCCGAATCTGCTGGTTGTTCCCGGTGTTGTAACTTCAACGGTAAGCTATGACTTTGGTTTTAAACGCCTGGAAGAAGCGATATGGAAGCTCAAAGAGGACGCGGTGAAAAAAAAGGTCGGGCTGGGGATTGAAAATATATGGGGTAAAATTCTTTATTCTCCTTTGGAAATGAGAGATTTTGTAGACAGGTTCAAAAGCCCTTACATTGGAGTGCATTTTGATGTCGGAAATGTAATTCAGTATGGTTATCCTGATCAGTGGATACGTATTCTGGGAAAAGAGAGAATCCTCAATGTTCATTTGAAGGATTATTCGGAGACGATTAACAACATCAGAGGTTTTACACACCTTTTTCTCGGCAGCGTACCGTGGGATAAAGTTATGGATGCCTTAAACGACATAGGTTATACAGGCTATCTTATCGCGGAAGTACCCCCTTACCCCTTTTGCCCTGAGGAGGGTATCTGGGACATTTCGAGAAAGATGGATATTTTGATAAAGGGAGAATATTAATGTGATTGTAAATGAAAATGTATTTTCAATTTTTATTGACTTGTGTTTCACTTTATAATAAAATCTTACACTATATCCGAATGAGGTTCTGTATAAAGACGGTTTACTAAAGGAGAAAAAGTATGGATATTCAATTTAACGGAAAGCGCGCGCTGGTTTCGGGCGGTGGTAGAGGTATCGGAAAACAAATTGCATTACTTCTTAATGAAATGGGAGCAGAAGTCACTGTCATCGATAAAATACAGGAGGATATGGACGCGCTGTCAAAAGAAATTAACTGTAAAACCATAAACGCGGATTTATCCGACGCATCTTCCGCGCGTCAGGCCGCGGAACAGGCCGGCGATATAGATCTTCTTGTAAATTGCGCGGGCATTGTCGTCCTGCAGCCTTTTCTTGAAACGACTGTAGAAAACTTTGATGAGAATATGGCCGTGAACGTCCGGGCAGCCATGATAATCTCGCAGGTTGTGACCCGTGGAATGATCGATCGCAAGCAGGGTGGAGCAGTTGTAAATATTTCAAGCGTCGCTTCGGTGATCGGTCTTGCCGATCATACAACATACTGTATATCAAAAGCAGGTGTTGATGAGCTTACCCGTGTTATGGCACTGGAGCTGGGGCCCCACAATATTCGCGTGAATGCGGTCCAGCCGGTTACCACTATGACACCGATGGCAATAAAGGCCTGGAGCGACCCAAAAAAGAAAGCCTGGATGCTGGAAAAAATTCCCATCGGAAGATTCAATGAACCGATCGATGTCGCGAATGCTGTTGCCTGGTTGTTATGCGAGAAAGCGGCCATGGTCCACGGGGTACTGTTGCCTGTTGATGGCGGCTTCCTGGCAATTTGACCCGGGTGGAAGAAAGATATGGTAAACTGATAAATAATCTTCTCATCTTTTATAGCTTTTCAGGTTTAACTCTTTATATCTGTGGCAGGCTGCAAAGGCTTCTGATACTCCCGGAATGGGTTCAAGAACAGGTAATACTTCTTTGCAGATATCTTTTGCATAATTACAACGGGGATGCAACACACAGCCTGAAGGCGGATTTGAAGGATCAGGGATACTGCCTTTTAGCAAAATATCCCTGGTACTGCCGGCCTTATATTTTGATATAGCGGCCAATAATGCTTCTGTATAAGGATGCCTGGGGTTTTCATAAATATCTTTAGAATAAGCTATTTCAAAAATCTTTCCCAGATACATTACTATTACTCTGTCACTAATATATTTAACTACACCTAAATCGTGGGCAATAAACAGGTAAGACAATTGAAACTCATCCTGAAGATCCAAAAGCAGATTCAATATTTGAGCTTGAACGGATACATCCAAAGCCGAAACAGGCTCGTCACAGATTATGAAATCGGGTTTTATGCTCAGTGCCCTGGTAATTCCAATACGCTGTCTCTGACCGCCGCTGAATTGATGAGGATATTTACTTATATCATCTGCCGATAATCCTACTCTTTCCAGCAACTCTTTTGCCCTGTCTATTCTCTCTTTTTTATTTCCGACGTCATGTATTGCCATAGGTTCGGTAACTATATCTGCTATTTTCATTCTTGAATTCAGCGATGAATAAACATCCTGAAACAGCATTTGGAAATGTTTTCTAATGGTTTTCATTCCCTTCTTCGGAACTTTTGGTAAATCTATCATATTACCATCTATATTGAACTCAACACTTCCCTCTGTCGGTTCGTATAACCTGACGATACAACGGCCTACAGTAGTTTTTCCGGAACCACTTTCTCCGACCAATCCGACTGTTTCTCCCTTTTTTATAAAAAAGTCAATTCCATTAACTGCCTTATTATAATTAGCAATCTTGTAAAAAAATCCTTTGCGGTTGGGAAAATACTTTTTAAGACCTTTTACAACCAATATATTTCCATTACCCGTTTCTATGATCCTAACCCTCCTTCAAATTAAATTTCCAGCAGCTTACACAATGCCCATCCAGGTCATAAAGATCCGGGGCTTTCTTTCTGCAGATATCCATCGCTTCATCACATCTTGGTTCAAAGCTGCATCCTTCCGGCAGCTGGTAGGGATTTGGGACAGATCCTTTAATTGAAGAGAGCCTGCCTGTCATTCTAATTTCAGGTCGGGATTTAAATAAAGCTTTAGTATAAGGGTGAAGAGGTTTTTCAAACAGCTTCCCGGTTTTTGCTTTTTCCACAATTTTACCGACATACATCACTACAACCTCATCTGTCACTTCCCCGATAACCCCAAGATCATGGGTGATCATCATAAGAGACGTTCCCAGCTCTCTTTGAAGGTCCTTTATTAATTTCAGTATTTCAGCCTCTATGGTAACATCCAGTGCTGTGGTAGGTTCATCTGCTATAAGCAGATTGGGATTACATGAAAGCGCTATCGCAATCATTACCCTCTGTCTCATCCCCCCGCTTAATTGAAAAGGATATTCGTTTATTCTCCGCTCAGGAGCTGATATTTTAACACGTCTGAGGGATTCGATTGCAAGTTCCTTTGCCGTTGTTTTATCAACTTTTTGATGTAATCGTATCGCCTCCATGATCTGCTGGCCCACCTTATACACCGGGTTAAGAGACATCATAGGTTCCTGAAATATCATAGCAATCTCATTTCCCCTGATGTTACGTATTTGTCTACTATAAATACCTAATTTTGCAATATCTATACACCTATCGCCATCAGGGTAATAATATATATTCCCGCTTTCAATCTCACCTTCCGGCTGTGGATGCAGAAGCATAAGAGATAAAGCAGTTACGGTTTTTCCGCATCCGCTTTCACCAACAATACCAATAGACTGCCCTTTTTCTATTTTAAAACTGAGCCCGTCAACAGCTCTTACAATCCCCTGCTCAATATGGAAATAAACTCTTAGGTCTCTTACATCTATTAGTAAATTTTCTTCTTTCAATTCGTAAATCCTTTCAAAACCCAAAAGCGATGCTTAAAACGCAATTAAATTATTTTGAATAGGGATCACTGACATCCCTTAAAGCATCTCCGACAAAATTATAACAAAGAACTGAGATTATAATAAATCCAGCAGGAATTATCAGCCATGGATAATGCTTTAATGTCTGCACTTCTCTTAGCTTGGTCAAAAGAAGACCCCAGCTGGTCATTGGCGGTTTTATACCCAGGCCTAAAAAGCTCAAGGCAGCTTCGCCTATTATCATCATTGGTATACTTAAAGTGGCAATAACGATTATATGACTTGATACATTCGGTATTATATGTTTTAAAATAATTCTGCTCGCACCGGCACCTGATATCTCCGCTGCATAAATATAATCCGATCTTCTAATGGCCAGTACTTTTCCTCTGAGTTCTCTTGCCAGACCGGTCCAGCTTATAAGTCCAAATATAATGACGATCCCTAAATATACATAAGAAGAAGGCCACTCCTTGGGTATTATAGCTGCAAGCGCCATCCAAAGAGCTATTTGCGGAATTGTTCTAAGTATCTCGATGAACCTTTGAATAATATTGTCTACCCATCCCCCGAAGTATCCGGAGATTGTTCCCATGATTGTGCCAAGAATAACCAAAATAATGACACCGATGATCCCGATTGACAGCGATATTCTGCCGCCGAAGATGATCCTTGTTAACATATCCCTGCCGATGATATCTGTCCCGAGTAAAAATAATTTTCCTTCGCCAACACCAAAAAAGTGAATATCACTTTTTATAAATCCTAACATTGTATATTCTTCACCATGTACGAAAAATCTTATAAAATCTCTCTGGTTTATATCATCTTTATAAATAAACCTCAGGGTTTTCGGGTCCCTTTCAGCGATTTGTCTATACATAAACGGCCGGAGGTGGAACTTACCTTCACTGTCAACAAACCTTATTTTTGTAATTTGCGGGGGGGAATATAAATAATCTGTATGGTTTGTAAGCATACCATATGGAGAAAAAAAATCTGCAAATATTATTACTGCGTATAGAATAAATAGAATTATCGCTGCCGCAATTGCAACTCTGTGCTTTAAAAACTTTCGCCACATGAGCTGCCCTTCAGACAGAGCTATATATTCTTCATTCTCTTTTGCTTTTCTTCTTTTTTGCATAGTGCGCTATCAACTTTTTTTTACAGAATTTTTCAATTAAACCTTCTATCAAAACAAACATATAGAAATTAGATTTTTTCCATTATTTTAATTCAAATCTTACTCGAGGATCTGTCAAGGCAAGGGCAATATCTGCAATTAAATTACCGACTACCAGCATGACTGATATAACCAATAATATGGTGCCAGCCAAATACATATCCTGTGAAATTAAAGCATCGTAAAACAATGGTCCAATAGTGTTTAAATTCAAAACAATTGAGACGAGCATTTCAATAGCTATGATCTCGGGTAGATAAACCCCTATCCTGCTGATTATAGGGTTAATTGATATCCTGGCAGCATGTTTCCAATGTACGGCAAACTCCGTCAGCCCCTTTGCTCTGGCTGTTTGTATAAACGGTTGTTTTAAAACATCCAGAGTATTCCCCCTCATTATACGCATGGTGTTTGAGGTTTGCGCAATGCCGATTGCAATTATCGGCGGAGGAAGATGCTTTAAAAAATCAACAAATTTAGCCAGGTTCCAGGGAGCCCCAATAAATTCATTAGAGTATAAACGACCGATATATGAGGAATCCAGCCAAAATATTGATATGGCTATTATGAGTACCGCGAGTATAAACCCGGGGACAGATATACCAATGAAAGCAATAAATGTTAAAAAATAGTCCATAAGACTGTACTTATGTGTTGCTGAATACAACCCTATGGGTAAAGCTATTGCCAGCGCAAAAAACAGCGCGAAAATATTTAAAAAAATAGTCATAGGAAGTCTTGCTTTTAAAAGACCTGCTACAGATGCGCCCTGGAGAGACATGGCTACACCAAAATCACCTTTTGGAAACCCCTTCACCCATTTCCAGTACTGGACCCAGAAAGGTTGGTCCAGGCCATACCGTTCTCTTAGCATCTCCAGATAATCTTCCGAAGCATAACCTCCTCCAGTAGTCAAAACCAACGCCGCATAGGCATCGGCATAATCACCGGGGGGTAATTGAATTATGCTGAAGCATATTATTGAAATTAATACGATAACCGGTATTGCTATTAAAATTCTTCTTACTGTGTATGTAAATATGCCCATTACAGTAAATTTCCTGTTTTACTACCTTTTCTTTTAATATGTTTCCTGTCGAGAATACAATTTATTATTATTAACTCAATCACAAGATTTGAAAAAAAAATTACAGGAAGCGGTAAAATCTCACCACTTCCTGTAAACTTTCCTAAATTTGATTATCAGGGTCTTTGAGCAGGATATTTAGCATAAACCTGCATATACCTGAATGGCGGATCAAAGTTGCCGTATTCCTGTACTCTTGTTGACTCTAAAACCATGTTTCCAAGCCTGTTTGAATTAATGAAAGGACGTTTACGGACACCGACATGTATCTGAAATACATTTTCAGCCATAATTCTACCCGCTTCTTGTCCCAGCTTTATACCTTCTTCAATATTTGCTATACTTGCCTTTTTCAGTAATCTGGTATATTCATCATATTCCGGACTAAATCCTCCCTTCTCATATCCATCTTTATGGAAGTACGGAGAACCAGGCTTTGTAGGAACCCACATCTCCACTGATAGAAGCGGTTCATTGTAAAATTCAAAATCCTCAGTTGTCATTTCAAAATTTCCTGCACGATAATTATTGGTGTGAAGAGTCTGGTGTTTCTCATTCAGAATAAGCCTAATTCCTACTTCTTTAACAGTAGCAACTATCATTTCTGACATTGGGGTAAAAAGATCATGAGCGTACATATCCCAGATCAGTTCCAATTTCTCACCGGTTGGAAGCTCCCTGATGCCGTCCCCGTTTCTATCTATAATGCCGGCATCATCCAGTATCTTTCTGGCCTTAGCCGGATCATATTCAGAGTACAGATACCCGTAATCCTTATCAAAATATGGTGAATCCGGGGCCCATGAAGCACCTATCGGCGTCATCAGGTCAAAAGCCAGAGTTTTTGATATTGTAGGTCTATCGATTGCTAAAGAGATTGCACGTCTAAAATTTATATCTCTCAGTACAGCCCTGGCTTCAGCATCATCAGCATCATAATTGAACGCTATTTTCATTCCGGGAGCGTTTGAAAAACCGATAGAATAATCTCTTCCAGGTCTACCCTGTTCTTCCAGCCACATTGAATAGTGCGGGTAACCTGTCCACATATGATCATGATCATATTCCCCGGTCATGTTGCCTAAACCGACGGATGGCCTGTCACCGGCTATCAATATCTCAAACTCATCAAAATATGGAAGCTGGTTTCCTTCGGGGTCAACTTTCCAGTAATATGGATTTCTTGTCATGTGCAGTTTTCCATCGGGAACATACTCATCGATTACCCAGGCATTCAGAGTGACACGGCCGCCTTCGGAGTTTACACCCAGGATCTTGAGCTTCTCATTCAGTGTTTCGTAATCGGAATCCGAATTATATTTCGGGTGCCATTGAGAGAAATGGTGCTTGGGCAATGCGGCCCAAACAACATTTGCATATTTTTTCTCAAAAAGAAAAGCTGTGTCATCATACTCAAACTTCAGTGTAAAATCATCGATTTTCGTGAGCTGAGGAAAGTTTCCGTTTGCGTCATAAAAGTTTCCTTCATAGAACCATATATATGCTACATCTTCATTATCAACTATATCTTCCATGAAGAATACAACATCTTCCGCGGTAAACGGCACACCATCTGACCATTTGATACCTTTTCTCAGGTTTATTATTAACTCGGTACCATCAGCATTCCAGTCCCAGGACTCTGCAAGATTTGGCAGTATCGGCCCCTCGGCAGGAAACGGATATGTAAATTGAAAAAATCCATTTCTATCGACACGGGAGGGAAGCCTCTCGTCATCTAAAAAGAATGCAGTACCCAGAATCAATTTATCACCATATGTACCTATTTCACTTACCGGAACCTCGACTAATGGATTTTCAGGCAGCCTCTCTTCAAGAGGCGGCAACTTACCTGCTTTTACCATTTCAGCCAGCATGGGAGACTCTTTTCCGGCAGCCTCTTCCTTGACCTTGACCGGTTCCCTGGTCGGTTCCGGCGCTTCTTCTTTATCCTTTTTACCGGCAAATAAAGAAGAAGCTGAAAAAACAAGACCGATAACAAGTACTGCTACCAATAATACATTTAACTTTTTCATTTCAAAATCCTCCATAATTTTTGTTTTTTACTTTTAAAGCAACCTGAATATTTCTTTATATTCACCATCACCTCCTTTGTTATTTTATTTTCCTGGTGTCCTTTTTGAAACACCAAAACTGTTCAGGAATTGATGCAGCTGACAACAGGTGAGATTCCTCGCCACATATTTTGCCCCTATACTTCATTTATGTCAAGCAAAATTAATAACAGTCAAGACTATTTTTCAGTTTGCTGAGAAATAATTACGGACAGGCCAGTGATAAGCAAAACATTGGTGTTTTAGAAATTTTAAGGGTTCTTAAACCCACTTTGAAATAATATTTTTTCAATATTTTTTCAATAATTATTCCTTTCCTTGACATTTTATTTTTGATAGTGTATTATGATCAATATTTAATGAGGGATACTTGATATTATTAGCGGGGGGATTAAATAGCATAAGTATCACATAAAAAAGGGGGCAATACAAATGAAAGGTAGAAAAACTGCCGGTATTGTTATTTTTATTGTCGGTATAATCGTGATCATCGTGTTTGCATTGGCTGATATCATTGGTATCGGGGGGGGATCTTTCGGTCCCAGGCAGATCGGGGGAACCATCGCCGGTGTGGTGATCGCTGCTGTGGGGGCTTTTCCGGCTTTTAAGAAATAGGATAATTTGTTTTTTATATGCACCTGTTATTTAAATGTGAAAAGAACCGGATATTTGTTATTAATTCTGTTTTGAAATATTATTTTCAATGACCTTCAGGAATTCCATAGCATTGGATATTGATTCTTCCGATCTCCAATTATCCAATACAGCGGTACAATATTGCCCGGTAATCATTCCCCCGCGTTATCTATCATCCTGTTCAGCTTTTCTCTGTAGTATTTGAAATCCTTCCAGTGTACCTCCGGAGGCACAAGGTGGTCGCCGAACGGTACATAGCCTCCGAATTTCAGCACTTTTTCGACAGGCTCCAGGATCTCGTCGATCCTCTTTTTGCCGTGTCTTATTTCCAGCTTCGGTATCCCTCCCATCAGCTGCAGCCTCGGGAAGGTCATCCTTACTTTGTACAGGTCCATACCGCAGCTCGCTTCTATCGGGTACATGCCTGTGACCCCGCCCTCGATAAAAAGCGGTATTATATCGAAGCAGTCCCCGTCGGTATCAACAAAGATGACTTTCACCCCGTTTTCTTTCAAAAAACCGGTGAGCCTTTTGTAATAGGGGAGCATGAATTCTTTTATGGCCGCGGGGTTCACCATCGAGCCGGTGCCTGCCGAGATGTCCTCCCATATTATGACCATGTCCACATCGGTATCAGAAAGTACTTCCGAGAACACCGCGATCCACAGGTCTGTAAAGGTTTTCTGGATATCATGGATAAGGTCCGGATCGTCGAAATAGTTGTAA
Organism: Spirochaetota bacterium; assembly: GCA_011049595.1. Classification (GTDB taxonomy): domain Bacteria; phylum Spirochaetota; class B62-G9; order B62-G9; family DRHN01; genus DRHN01. Next base: position 10,696 of record DRHN01000142.1, read on the forward strand.
AAGAGGTGCTCGTACCCCATCAGCTGCGCCAGGGTACCGAAATATCCGTGCGGGTAACCGCCGAGCACAAGGGGATAGTCACGGTTTTTGTATTTTTTAAGAAGGTCATCCCAGTTCGCCGGGAACCTGCCCCTTATGTCATTTAAATTCAGCCTCTCCTCTTTGAGTTTTTCCCAGGTTTTTTTATCTTTTATGACCCACTCGATTCCCGGGGGGATAACACCGGTCTCTTTTATGTACTTCTTTTTTACACCGTCGATATCTATGTACGTGAGGTAATGGTCATCCTCTTCGAGGATTTCCAGGTCGAACATGGGGTGGAACAGGAGGTTGACATTTACAAGTATCTGCCCTTTGTCCATACCCAGGGTGCCCTTGACGTCGTTGTCGATGGGAAAGCTCTGGGTGGGCCAGTAGAGGCCGCCGCCGATCACAGCGACCCCGGCCGGAAGTCTTCGTTCGATGGAAGACCCGGTTTTTCCGGCGGTCCTGACCCCATCGGGGCGGCTTGCCCCGGCTGAGCTTTTTCCTTTAACGGAGTGCGTGTTTTTATCAGAAAGCCTTCCCCCGGGGACGGAGTGCCAGCACGGGCTGTACAGTGAAGAAGTCGGGGTGGATATTTTTTTCGGTATTTTCGGATATTTGTTTTTCTTCAGCCCCTCTTCATACCAGTTGTTTATCGTGTCGCCCCAGTAGCCGAACTCCCACTTAGGGGGGCTCACACCGGGGTTGAAATTCACCATCACTTCAAGAAACCGTTCTCTGAGGTTCATAGGGATTTTCCTTTTTTAAAATATCGGGACAGACCCGGCCCCAAACCCGTAAACCGGTGTCCATACACGGGCCTGTAAACACAGCAACGTCAATCAAGATGAAACACTTCTTCGATCTCTTCCATTTCAGGGCCGAGCAGGGACTCGTCCTCTTTTACGAAATATTTGTTCATCGCGTTCTGCCAGCGCTCGTTCACATCCTTTTTAAAGATATATTCAAAGGACTTTTCGGGGTCTTCGGACTCGAGGTAGGCGAACAGGGTCCCGTCCTTTCGAAAAAAAATCGAGTAATTTTGAATACCGCTGTCTTTTATTGCTTTTACAAGCTCGGGCCATATCTCGTCATGGGCTTTCCGGTACTCTTCCTTCAGCCCGGGTTTTATTTTAAAAATAAACGCGTATCTTTTCATCAACCAGCCTCCTCCTTTTTTATATACTCCCCTGCATGCTCCCCCCCTTTAATTTATCCCCAGCATCTTCTTGACAACTTTAACACCTTCGGGGGCAGTGGCTGCGTACCCGTCCGCGCCGATATTTTCGGCGAACTCGGCGTTTATAGGGCTCCCGCCGACGATGACCTTTATCTTGTCCCTGAGGTTCTCTTTTTTGAGCCCCTCGATGACGTTTTTCTGCTCCATCATTGTTGTCGTCAGCAGGGCGGACATGGCAATGACATCCGGGTTGTGCTCTTTTACAGCTTTTAAAAAGGCTTCTGATTTCACGTTTATGCCGAGATCGACCACTTCGAACCCCGAGGCGAAAAATAGTGTGGCCACCATGCTTTTGCCTATGCTGTGAATGTCCCCGAAAACGGTGCCTATTATCACTTTGCCATGGGAGGCTGTTTTTTTACCCTGTTTTTCTATTTCGACAGTAATGGGCGGAAGCGCGTTTTTCACGACTTCGGAAGCGCAGACAAGGTCCGGAAGGAACATCTCGCCCGATTCAAACTTGTCGCCGATCTCCCTTATCCCTTCGGTTAGCGCCTGCGCGCACTCCACAGGGTCGAGACCTTCACAGATCGCTTTTTTAGCTACAGTTTCCGCGTTGTCCATGTCAAAATCGAGAACGATCTGTTTCAGTTCTTCCAGTGTTGCGCCTGCCATTTATGACACCTCCTGACGTTTATGAAATATTTATTATTAAATCGACCATTACGATGGAAAATCGGGTTTCACAGGCTACTGCCGCACCACCTGGCGTTTTTTTATCGCCATCAACCGCGCGGAGTCAATAGATATCGCGAAGATCAGAATCGCCCCCTTGACGACCTCACGCCAGTAATATGACAGGCCGATCGTCTCCTGCAGGTGCACCATGCCGTTCCTGATGACCCCAAGGATAATAACCGATATGATCACCCCCAGGAGGTTGCCTTTCCCCCCCGCAAGGCTCACACCCCCGAGCACAACGGCCGTGATGACCTCGAGCTCCGACCCCATCCCCGCGTCATCCCTCCCGAGGCTGAGCTGCGCTACCAGCACAATCCCGGCTATAGATGCCATAATACCGGACATAACGTAGCTGATGAATTTTATGCGGGATGTGTTTATCCCGGCAAGCCTTGCAGCGTACTCATTGCTTCCGACCGCGTACACCTTCCGCCCGTAATCGGTGTATTTCAGGACCAGCGACATCCCGACAAAAATGACTATTATATAAATAAGGGTGATAGGTATGTACTGTTTGTCCTGCGGGATGTAATACCTGGATATGAGGAGAAACTTCTGGTCAAAGATCCTGCCGACTTTCAGGGATTCGATGTCAAGGGCGAACCAGGATGCCATGCCTCTTGCCAGCGCCATGGTACCGAGAGTTGTGATAACAGGGTTTATTCCCACTTTTGTGACGATCAGACCGTTGAAGCTCCCGAAAAGAGTGCCTATGACGAGGCACACCAGGACAATGGCCCATGCCGGAAAACCTATATTATGGAAGACCGCCACGTTGACCGCGGTAAATCCGAGGATCGAGCCTACGGATATATCAAGCCCCCCTATAAGGAGTACGAAAGTCATACCGACTGCCATTATCGCTATTATAGGAAAATTGCTTATTATGGCTTTGAAATTCGTGTATGTAATAAAATACGGGGTCATCAGGCCGAAAAACACAAGTAGTATCGCAAGCAGGACCAGCAGAGCCGGGACCATGCTTTTCCCGTACAGGAATATCTCCGACAGCTTTGCGCCGAGATTCGTGTTTCTTTCTTCGATTGACGCAGTCGACATTTCCATTTTGTTCTCCAGCCTTTTTAAATTGGCGCTAGTACTTCTTCTTTTCCCTGATCTCGTACAACGACACGACCACTATCAGTATCACTCCCTGAAATACTCTTATGTGGACGAACCTGAACCCGATCATGGTAAACCCGTTGTAGAGAACACCGAGTATCAGCACCCCCGCAAGCGTGCCCAGTATACTTCCCTTACCACCATAAAGAGATGTTCCGCCGAGAAGCACGGCTGTGATTACATCAAGCTCCATCCCGGTCGCGTGCTGCGGCATACCGACCGCGGACTGCCCTGTCAGAATAAGCCCGCTGAGCGAGGCCGCGACCCCGCTTACAAGATAAGCGATGAATTTGATTTTATTTACGTTTATGCCGGAAAGCCTCGCTGCCTCACGGTTCGCGCCGATACAGTAGACCTTTCTTCCGTATTTCGATTTGCCCATTATCAGTGTTAAAACCGCGAAAATGAGAATGAAAAGTATAAGAGGGAACGGCACTTTGGCGATCGTGCCTCTCCCGATGAAACCGACGACATTTTCAAATATGAGGATGGACCTGCTCTTTGTCAGAACGTACGCCATCCCCCTTGTTATTGCCATGGTCCCGAGGGTCGTGATGATGGGGTCGAGGTCCAGCCTGGTTATGATAAACCCGTTAAAGCTCCCGATAACCGTTCCCAGGACCAGGCCTATGAGTATGATGACCCCTGTGGGCGGGGCTTTTCCCAGGTTGTACAGGTACGCTACGAGGCTTGAGGTCAGCGCTATGTTGCCGCCTACCGATATGTCAAGCCCTCCCATGATCATGACCATGGTGAGCGTTCCGGCGACGATCCCGCTGAACGCGATGTTTGTGAGCATGGAGGTGATATTGTATATTGAATAAAAATCCTTGCTCAGCACAGCGAACACCGCGACCATTACAGCAAGAAAAATGAAAAGTATAACCGTGCTCGACAGTTTTACCTTTTTGCCAAGTTCATCCTGAACACTGTTTACCAAAGATTTAGTCATTTTCCACCTCTGCTTGTAAGCTATACCGTTGCCGAATGCAGCAGTTTTTCCTGGGTTGCTTCTTCCCTGCTGTACTCCCCTGTTATTCTACCCTCGGAGATCACTATTATCCTGTCGGACATCGACAGTATCTCGGGCAGCTCCGACGATATCATGATTATGCCCGCCCCGCCCTCACACAGACTTTCCATCATCTTGTAGATGTCCACCTTGGCGCCGACATCTATCCCTCTTGTCGGCTCGTTCATGATAAATATCTTCGACCTTGTCTCGAGCAGCTTGGCGAGCACGATCTTCTGCTGATTCCCGCCCGACAAAGAGCTCACTTCTGTGTCCAGTGATGGTGTTTTGATATTTACGTTCTTTACCCATTTTGCGGACTGCTCCATCTCAAGCTTTTTGTCGATAAAAAAGCCGTTTCCGAGGTTATCTATATTTGCCATGGTTATATTGCTGAACACAGGAAGCGTGAGAGCGAGCCCTTCGAGTTTCCGGTCGATCGGCATAAATCCCATGTTCCACTTCAATGCCGTGGACGGTGAGTCGATAAGTACAGGTTTCTCATCTACTATGATCTCCCCGTTATCCTTCTGGTCTATTCCGTAAAGCGCGCGCACAATATTCTGTCTGCCTGACCCGAGCAAACCGAACAGGCCCAGGATCTCACCGGATTTCAGGCTGAAGCTCACATCATCGATTATACCGCTGATAGTGAGGTTTTTTACCTCCATGATTGTTTTTCCGATCGGCACTTCACGCTTCGGGTACATCTCTTTTAACTCCCGCCCAACCATCATGGAAATAAGCTCCCCCCTGTCGGTCTCAGTAGTCTTTACCGTCCCTATTTTCTTTCCGTCACGGAGCACTGTTACCCTGTCGGTTATCTGAAATATTTCGTTGAGCCTGTGAGAGATATAGATGATCCCGACCCCCTCTTTTTGGAGGTTATTTATAATATCAAATAATGATTCCGTGTCTTTTTCGCCGAGCGCCGCAGTGGGCTCATCCATTACGAGGATCTTCGCCTCTTTGTTTATCGCTTTTGCTATTTCTATTATCTGTTTTTCGTGGACCGTGAGATCGCCCACTATCTTTTTGGGATCGATATTTACCAGCATCCGTTTCAGCACAACTTCAGCGTTTCTGTAGAGGTTTTTCCAGTCGACCGTGCGGATACCTTTTTTTTTAGGCAGGGCACCTACGAATATGTTTTCGGCTACAGTCAGGGCGTCCAGGGTGTTCAGTTCCTGATAAATCACCCTGATCCCTTTTTCCTGGGAATCCGACGGGCTGTTAAACTCGACATTCTCGTCGTCCAGCAATATCTCGCCTTCAGACTTTGAATAATCGCCCGCGAGTATTTTAATGAGCGTCGATTTTCCCGCGCCGTTCTCCCCCAGCAGACCGTGCACTTCACCTTCAGCCAGGTCGAAACTCACACCGTCCAGCGCAAGAACTCCCGGAAATCGTTTCGAGATGTTATTCATCTCCATTATCTTGTTACTCATTTTGATGTCTCCTGTATTACCCTGACCCGGTGCGCCCTGGGAAGGCGCGGCGCCATGCAAGGGCGCGGCGCCCCTTGCATGGCGCATTAACAAAAGACCGGGCTTTTCAGCCCGGCCTTTTTAAATCCTATTGCGGATACCACTCATCGATGTTGTCCTGTGTAATGACCTCATTCTTAATGTAGATAAACGGTGGAACTGCCTTGCCCTCAAGCATGGTCAAAACAGCGGGGATAATGTATTCGCCGTAGCTCTCGGGGAAAAAGGCGATGCCGGCGTCACTGAGACCTTCGCGGATCTGTGATTTTCCGAGGTCATCGACACCGAGCGTGATGATGATGATATCATCTGCGTCCCATCTTCCTGATGTCTGCAAAGACGCGATGGCTCCTGCCATTGTCTGCTCGTTGATCGATGTAAGGGCGATCTTTTTTGCGTTCGGGTGAGCTGCCAGGACATCGTCCATAGCGGCTTTTGCCTGCTCCGACTGCCCCATGCCGCCGTCTGCGCGGACTATCTTCTCTTCGACTTCGGGCCCGAACTCTTCGGCCAGGGCCGCGGCAAAACCTTCAGACCTGAGCATTGTCACGTCGCCGCCCGCGGGCATCTGAAGGAGGACTATCATATCAGCAGCGTCCAATCCGCCCCACTGCTCTTTGATGAGTTTCGCCATGTAATTGCCTCCGAGAAGGGCGACTTGCCAGTTGTTGACACCCATAAAAGGCGCGCCCGGCACGGGAACATCTATCGCGAGAATAGGGATACCGGCTCCTTCGAATTTCGCGCCTACTACGCTGTTTACTTTAGCGTCTGCCTGGAACTCGATAAAAAAGTCCGGGCGCTTGGAAAGCATTATGTCGGCGTTTTTCAGGCCGAGGACCGCATCGTACTGGTTGTCCATGAT
>DRHN01000143.1 GCA_011049595.1 Spirochaetota bacterium
GACTCTTCGGAACGATTTGTGATCATATATTCATCAAACTACGATGCGGAACAAGAATACCATGAAAAGCGTAGGCAGTTCACTAAGTGGGTTAAAACAAATGTTTCTCACTGGAAACTGACACGACATATACCAAATAGGTTTCCGTACAATGGTAATAATGAAGAAGGTTCGCTTTCTGATTTCAACATATACAAGAAGGCCTAACGAATCGGCTTTGCACTCGAATCGGAGAGTCGACATGCAAGCCGTGGTTGGACTTGGCCCTAACATATATGGAATTTGCATAACGGTGAAATCTTGTAATAAAGTTGGCTCTGGAGTGGATTATCCGGGAGAGTTTACAATATTCGCAGTTTCGTTTTGCTGAGGAATATACATTTATGGATATTTGGTTTTTTATTTAGCACTAATCCCACTTTTAAACGTACTTATCCTGTTGCAATGTAAAATTATAATCAAGCGGTTTCCCTCAATTTTCTATGAAAAAGAATTTCTTCCAATGGCGGTCCTCGCATTCTATTCGATTGTTCGATTAAAATCATGAACCTATCACATTACAATTATATCCCTCACCGAGTCTATCACAAGATCCGCGTCCTTTTCAAGGTCCTTTCGCGTGGCCACCCCCCCCTCGAGTACGCCGACTACAAGTCCTATCACAGCCCGCCTGCCCATCTCCATGTCGACAATTGAATCCCCTACCATAACGATCTTTTTCAGGTCTGCATCCATCGCGTCGGCTGTTTTGAAGATCATTTCCGGGTCAGGTTTATCGTTTTTCACCTGATCGGCGCCGACAATGTAGTCGAACAGGTCGTAGATATTTTGAGATTTTAATATGTCGCGGGCCATCGCGGTTTGGTCGGCTGTTGCAACTGTTAATTTTATTTTGTTTTTACGAAGCGCGGCGAGTGTTTCCCTGACTCCACGGAACAGCACCGTGAAATCAACTCTGTTTAAAAGGGTGTCTGCTTTTTCGATAGCATGGTGTGTCGCTCTTTTTGCTTCATAGTACGGGATGCCGGATTTATACAGTATTGTTGATATTATGATCTCATCTTCCCGCGGCGGGGTGTATGGGAAGGGGCCGTGGGCGTCAATTCGATCATCCAGGATCCCGAATGTTTCATAGATCTCATTTTTCAGGGTTTTTATTGACTTTTTCTGTAATTTTTCTTTAAGCTGTTCATAGATAATCTCGATTCTTTTATCGAGGATCGGGACCCAGGTTTTTCTGAAGTCTGTGAGTGTGCCGTCTTTGTCAAAGATAATTAATTCCGGTCTAAAAACCCGGGTGCCGAATTTAACGGTTTTCATTTAATCCCACTTTACTCCGAAGAATGATTTTATGGATTCTCGTGATCTGTTGACCACAAGCTTCTCTGGAAAGCCTGTCTCCTCGAGAAGTTTTACGGCTTCGGTGAATGTTCCTACCTCTTCGGCAACATGGGCGTCACTGCTTACAATGATAGGGTTTCTGTTATTACCGCATTTTTCGAGGAATTCCAGCATAGCTGCCCTGTCACCGGGTTTGCTCGTATTCAGCTCCAGAGCTGTGCCAGAGGCTGCAGCGGCTTCCAAAACAGGTTTAAGATCAATATTGTTGTTTGTCCTGTACGGATGGGTCAGGACCTTTATATAGCCCTTTGTGATGGCATTTACAACGGCTTTGGTCCTGGTCTTTACATTTTGCCGGGCTATCCATGTCCTGGGATGGCAGCCGGCCATGACAATTTCAAGTCTGCTGCGGCAGCCGGCCTCAAGCGATAGCTCGCCTTTTTTGTTTATTATATCCTCTTCAACACAGGAAAATATTTTAATCGGCATTTTGATGTTGGCCACTATTCTTGGCAGCGTGTAAAAGTACACGAAGCCGGCACCCCCTGGAAGACCGGGCCCGTGATCGGTGATTCCGATCGCCTTGAGATCTTTTTTGATGGCGATTTCGCAGTTTTTTCTTATCGTGTCGGCCGCGTGTCCGCTTGCGACCGTGTGAATATGAAGATCTGCTATCAATTCAATCACTCGTGTGCTGCTCCTTTTGTTCTTTTGATTGTCTCTTATGGAAAAAGGAGATTCTGAATAGGGAATGTTCCTGTTACTTTTTTTTCTTCTTTTTGAATGGGCTGACCTTGTTAGATGACGCGTCTTTTGTCTCTTCGTCATCCTTTACCCACAGTTTGAAAACGAAAATAAACAGCAGGGTGCCTGCAATAAAGATCAGGCTTATCACTTGCGCTCCCCTGAGGTTTCCGAGCATAAGGCTGTCAGCTCTCATAAAACTCACAAAAAAACGGATAACACCGTAGTTTAACAGATACATCGTGAAAATAAATCCGCTTTTGTGGTTTTTCTTTCTTAATTTCCACAGTATAAAAAAAGAAACAACGTTTGCGGCAAGTTCATAAAGCATTACCGGGTGCAGGGGCTGGCCGGGAAACTCGTCTCCGGCTATACTGCCTCTCGGGAAAACTATGCCCCATGGCAGATTTGTGGGCATACCGTGCGCGTCGCCGTTCATGAAATTCCCGAAGCGTCCGAATGCCTGGCCGAGCGCGAGCATGGGCGAAACCGCATCTGTCATATCGAAGAATTTGACTTTTTTGGTCCTTGAATATACAAATGCCATAAGCGTCCCTCCCAGGATCCCGCCGTGTATGGCCAGCCCCCCGCGCCAGATCGCGAATATCTCAACCGGGTTGTGGGCATAGAACTGTTTCCACATGAAAAGTACATAGTAGATACGCGCACCCAGGATCCCGCCGATGACGACCCAGACGGCATAACTGACTATGTCATCTTTCGTAAGTGCTAGTTTTTTCCTCGGCGCTTCTTTCCTGAGAAGGATAATTCCCACAATAATAGCGATAACATACATGAGACCGTAGTACCGAATTTCAACAGGCCCTAATCTAAAAAGTGTTGGGTGCATATTATTTCCTCGGTTATCAGATTTTATGAAAGCATTACAGATGCAATTTCATTGTTTTGATTATTATTAAATATAACTTCAAGTGATATAAGATCAAAATCATTTCTACTAATTGGTTTTTGGTGAAATTGTCGGGAAAGCACCGGAGCAGCAGGATTTATTTTGTCTTTGTCGATCAAGTCCGGAGTTGTTACCAATAACAAAATATTATAATTGTGCAGGGATTATTTTTAGTTTAAACCGGAATCTACACCAGAATTATTTTTTTTATAAAAGGCGAAGAGTTTTGAAAGCGCTTCGAGCACATCGTTAATATCGGTCCGGGTCATCTGGGGGTATATCGGTAGGCTCACTTCGTTCAAATAGACCCTGTAAGCGTTGGGGAAATCACCGGGTTTGTATCCGTATTTTTTCACATAATAGCTCATCATGTGCACCGGGATAAAGTGGACGTTTGAAGCTATGTTTTCCGCGCCAAGCGCAGCAATAAATGTATCCCGGTCAATATTCATCCTGTTAAAATCGATAACTACCGGGTAAAGATGCCATCCGTGGGTCACTCCGCTTTTTACTTCGGGGGTTTTTACAAAGTCGTATTCCTTAAAAAATTGTGAATAACTTTCAGCAACGGCAGCTCTCTTTTCCCTGTTTTCATCCAGCCGTCTGAGCTGCTCTATACCTATGGCAGCCTGGATGTCCGTCATATTGAACTTATAGCCGGGGACCGCGATATCATATTTCCAACCGCCTACAAGAAGTTTTGAATACGCGTCCCTTGTCTGTCCGTGGAGCGAGTAGAGTTTCAGTTTACCGGCGAATTCAGTGTCATTGGTTGTAACTGCTCCGCCTTCAGCGGTTGTCAGGTTCTTGACTGCGTGAAATGAAAAAACCGATATACGATCACCGTTGCCGATCTTTTTGCCTTTGTATTCGGTGCCGATCGCGTGTGCGGCGTCTTCGACAACAATAAGGTCATTGCTTTTTGCTATCTCGTCTATCGTGTCGATCTCTACGGGGTGCCCGGCAAAATGTACAGGCATGATCGCCCTGGTATTTTTTGTTATTTTTTTTTCGATTTCAGCCGGTGAGATTGAAAATGTATCCTCTTCAATGTCAGCGAAAACAGGTTTTGCGCCCGTGTGAATAATTACGTTGGCAGAAGCCGCGAAGGTATAGGGTGTGGTTATTACTTCATCACCCTCTTTGGTCCCGGCCACTTTCAATGAAAGAAAAAGCCCGGCCGTAGCGGAATTGAGGACAACGGCGTGCCTGGAGCCTGTGTAAGCGGAGATGGCTTTTTCAAATTCTTCACATTTTTTGCCCCGTGTTATCCATTTTGACCTCAGCACGGATGCTACGCTCAGGATCTCCTCTTCACGAATGTCAGGAGGCGCAAAAGTAAGAAATGTTTTTCTTACGGGGCTGCCCCCTTCATGTGCCGGTTTATTCATTTTTTTTATTCATCCGGAAAAATATAAAGGTGTAAACCGCTAATTTGTTTATCGGTAATAAAAATAATAAATATAGTGCCGGTAATAACCGGATTATCATTGCTATCCTGCTGATTAAAGTTATA